>JASICF010000500.1 GCA_030044775.1 Candidatus Sulfotelmatobacter sp.
CACGTTGGATGGGTTTAGCGAAGAGGCGAGGGCGGTTGTGGTTGGGGAAGAGTTCGGGAATGTTGTCGTATTGATGAGTACCCCGACAATGCTTTGCTGCGGCGAGCCATGCGCGCAACTGCTGTCAAGGCATAAGACGGTGAAAGCCAGGTCCGGCCGGCCATCACCATCGAGATCCGCGACTGCCAAACTTAAGCCCGGTCCGTAGGTATAGCCGACCGAGCCGAAGTCTTGGGTAGCCTCAAACGTGCCGTCTCCATTTCCCAAAAGCACGGCTGCTCCGACAGGATAGCCAGGTTCCCCGCAATCGGGTCGGACTCCTCCGCAAAGAACCGATGCCTCGAGATCGGGATATCCGTCTCCGTTAACGTCGGCTATGGTTACTTGCCCAGCTCCGCCGCCCTCTAGGTAGTTGAGCGTCGGATTCTGAAAAGTGCCGTTTCCGTTACCGAGAAGCACGGCCACATATCCGAACCCTCCGTTATCATCATTGACGACAATGTCAAGGTCACCGTCATTGTTCAGGTCACCTAAAGCGATGGCGGTGGAGCCGGCCGTGCCCGAATAAAAGTTGCTCCCGAAGGTGAAGGTGCCGCTGCCATTTCCCTGAAGAATGCTTACAGAACTGAGGTATTCAGTGCCACTCGTACTTATCTCGCATGAGGGGTCGATGAAACAATTGTTTACAACCGCTAAATCCGGGTTGCCGTCCCCATTCACATCTCCCACGGCTAACATTTCGCTCTGAGGAGTTCCGGTGTCGTAATCTACAGCGGTTTGAAAAGTACCGTCGCCGTTTCCCAGAAGCACCGCCACCGTGCTATCCAAGAATGTATTCTGCCCAGTGGAACAGGTTGAGGAAATTCCGCAGCGGTTCACTACCAGTAAGTCTGGCTTGCCATCTCCGTTGACGTCAGCGATTGCCACAAATTGCCCCGTAAAACCGCCAGTGTCGTAGGTCGTAGCGGACTGAAAGGTTCCATCGCCATTGCCGAGCAACACGGCCACGCTCCCATCTGTTGTGCAGTTGCTGTTGGAGCCGCAGCCATTGACGACCACTATGTCTGGCTTGCCATCTGCATTGACGTCGCTGACCGCTACGAACGAAGCGAAGTAACCGCCCGAACCGTAGCTAACCGCCGGCGCAAACGTGCCGTTGCCGTTGTTCAATAGCACAGCAACGGTGCCGTTAGCGGTACAACCGGAATCGAGTCCGCAGTAGTTGGCGACAATCAGATCTGGATAGCCATCTCCGTTAACGTCGACTGCCGCGATGGCCTCTGCCTGGTACCCTCCCGTGCTGTATGTGACCGCGTTCGCGAAGCTGAGTCCACTTTCGGAAGATTGCATCGAGCGGCGGCGCCCGGAACTTCCCGTCTGGGAACTTGTAGGCGATGAGTGCGCACCATCGGCTGCGGTCTTGGGTACGGATCGATTCGACGCAGCAGGAGAATTGGATTGGCCAAAAGCTCCCAAGGCAAGAAGCAGGATGCCACAGACGAAGGTGGCGGCTTTCATCAGACGCTCCGAACTGCAATTCGCGGCGGGGAAAGTGGGCTGGGAATGGATTGCCGGAACCAGCAGCAGCGAGGATTATCCACTCCCTCGGAACTAAGTGTCAATGGCACACAAGGCCGCGCAAGTTATGATCGGAGCCTATGTCAGGCATGGTGCGCAAGCGCAGCTTTCAGGCAAAAACCCGTCTTACAGCGAAGGCCCTGACCTACTGCACGTCGCTAACTTTGCCGTTCAGGAACGTCACTTTCAAATCTTTGTAAACGTAGATCTGCTTGCTGCCGAGATTCACGATCTTGTCGGGCTTGCCCAGAGCGGCCTGCACCTGATCCGTCGTCATGCCTTTGTCGATGCTGGCCGGTTCGGGCGCCGGCTGATCCTGCGGCGCAGGTTGTGCCGCAGCGGCTGCCGGTTGAGCGCCCTGATCTGCCGGTTGCTGCTGGTTTCCTTGATCCGCGGCCTGCTGGCCACCCTGATCTCCGCCCTGCTGCGAATCATCCGTGCTAACGGCGAGCAGTTGCCCGATGGTGTCTTCCACCGTGCCCGCGTTGGCCGAAGCCAAAGTTCCTTTGGGAAACTGGAACACGACATTCGCTTTGTTGTAGGTGGGAGGGTCCGTCTTGTTGCAGGTATCGCAAGCGACAATGCCGATCGTCACTGTGTCTTTGCTCGCGTTGACTTCAATCTTCGAGGGATAAACTTTGTCGCCCACGGCAAACAGGTGAGTCGTCTGCTCTTTGCCAAATCGCTTCATGCCGAAGCCGATGGTCTTCGATAACGCGTTGCTCGGCGAGTGTACGGTTCCGTTTTCGTATTTCGTCGAGAGAATGCTGTTGTCGGAATATGGCACGCCGAGGATGCCGCCTTTTTGAATGGCGAGAAGAGTGCCCTTGTCGACGACGGAATAGCCGCTCGTATCCGATCCCATCTTCACGAGTTTGTACTGTGCCGCGAGTTGCTCGTCCAGGCTGGGAGCCTGCGCCCGTGCAAGGGGCACGATCAGCGCTGCGGCAGCGACCGTCACCAGCGAGGCCAAAAATGGAAACCGAATGAGATCGTTAACTTTTTTGCACATCGCAAAATCCTCCGCCGGGCCGGGCTTCAGGATCGCCCGCCAATTTGCGACTGGAAGTGTAGCAAAACCACCGAATCTTTACATCGCAAAAAAGGAGCGCCATAAATGGCGCTCCTGGTAGTCAATCAATCTCCGAAGACAGCTGTTATTGTGTTCCGCCGCCAGAGGCTGCGGCTTGCTGCTGCACCTGCGTTTCAGCCTGGTTGGCTTGCTGTTGCTGCTGTTGCAGGTCTGACGCAGCGTTGGGATCGGCTGGCGGATTTGGAACGGATGAAGCAGTCGTTCCGGTATCCGGCGCGGCCGGCATTCCGTTCGTTCCCTGCTTCTTGGCCATCTCGGTCATGCCATTCTGGATCGTCTCCTGGAAGTGGTTGAACATCTCCTGCAGGTCATCCACTTTCACGGCGACGGTCGACCCGGCTGCGCAATCGGCGTTCTTGCTGGCCGAAACGCTCGCGTTCACAGTCTGATCGGCATCGGGAGTATCGGTAAGACGAGTCAGAACATCACCCGAACTCAGACCGCACTCCTGCCCGTTGGAAACCACCGTGAGATCGGTATTCACGATGAAAGTACGCTGGGCTGGATCGAGCGCCGGCGGCGGCGCTTGCGCTGCAGCCGGAGCGGCGGAAGCTGCTGGAGCCGGGGCGCTGTCCGTTTGCGCCTGCTGTTGCTGCGCTGCCAACTGCGCCTTCACTTCCTGAGCGATCGCATCTTTCAGCTCGGGACTCAAAGGCGTGCCTCCGGCGGAAGCGTCGGCCGGCGGAGGAGGATTTCCCGCCGCGGCTGCATCGCTGGCCGCTGCGTCGGCGGCCATCTCATCCGCATGGGCATTTTCAGCGGCGGCATAATTGGCCGCGTAAGCTGCCTGCAGCTGTTGCGAGATCAGATAGTCAGTGAGCCAGAAGTAGGGCGCAGCGTAGTACGGATAGGGATTCCACCATCCGCCGTAGAAACCCCACCACGGGCCGTGCCATCCCCAGAGACCAACGCCCCAGTAAAGCGGCGCGCCCCAGGGATGCCATCCCCAGGCATAAAATCCGGGATGCCAGAAGAAGCCAGGATGCCAGCCGAAGTAAGGATGCCCGCCCCAGAAGTAAGAGCGATACACGCCAACGTGCACCACGCCGCCCACAACATAAGTCCGCGACACGAAGCTCACTCCGCCGCGCACCACGTAAGGACGCTGAACGAAGCCGACACGCCCGTGCGTAACGATGGTCGCTCCATTGTGTACGCTGACGACCGTCCGGCCGCCGTGAATGTTGTTGGTAACCGTCATTCCGCCGCGGCTGAAAGAGCGCACCTGTCCGTTAGGACGAATACTCGCCGTTCCGCCGCCTTTGAGTGCAACGGTTCGCCCTGGAGGCGTGTGGCTGGCCGCCGTGCTTCGGCTCGCCATGGCGCTCGGTCGGGCGCTGGTAGCGGGCCTGGCGGTTGTACTGGTGCGGCCAGCGGTGCTCGGCCGTGCAGTGCTGGGCCGCGCAGCGGTTGTCGTCCGGCCGCCTGATGTAGATGGGCGGCTGGTTGTGCTGGGGCGACTCGCCGTAGATGGACGCGAGGGCGTGCTCGTGTGCCCCGTTGTGCTGTGCGATGGGGTTGACGCGTGCGATTGTGTCGCTCCATGCGATGGCGCAGCATGCGATGGCGCAGCATGCGACGGCGCACTGGAATGCGCGGGAGCACTCGGCTTGCTTTCAGTCTTGTGCTGCCCCAGCGCGAAGGCTGGAACTGAGATCGTCAACAAAAGAATTGCAAACTTCAGCAGCGCGTTTTCAGTTTTGGTGATGCAATTCATCGCGGCCTCCTGGCCATCTAAGCTTTTCCCTTTTTGTCCCCAGCGGCAAAACCCGACCTGCATGGAACCACCCCTCTTGCTTCTAACCCCGAAATTTGGAGAAGGTTCCCGTTCTAAAATGATTTAAATTCCGAATGAAGGGAAAGCCCCAGAGTGCGAACGCCCAGCGCGCAAAACGCGGTGAAATTCAAACAATCCGAGGCGGAAAAACGAAACGTTACCAGAAACGGACCCATCGCGCAATGGTTTGGGTGACTACTCTGAGGCTTCTTTGAACAGACCGCTAACTTTCCTCTCTGCCGCGGTCTAAAGTAAGCTAGCTAGCCTTGGAGGAACCCATTGCGCTACTTGGATCGTCTGCAACCGCTCGCTCTGCTCGTGATGCGTTTGGCCCTGGGGGCCGTCATGGTCGGGCATGGATACCAAAAGGTTTTTGGCGGGCTTCATCATCACGTGCAGTTTGTCGAGAGCCTGGGATTGCCTGGCTGGTCGGCTTATCTCTCGGCCTTCGCCGAGTTTTTTGGCGGCCTGCTTGTGCTTATTGGCCTGTTTACCCGGGCGGCGGCCTTTACCATCTGCATTGACATGTGCGTGGCAATCGCGAAGGTTAAGCTCCACAGCGGCCTGTTGAGCGAGCACGGATATCAATTCGAACTGTCCCTGGCGGCGCTCGCGTTTGCCCTGATTTTCTATGGAGGAGGATCGATCGGACTCGACCATATTCGTGCGCCGGGAGGCGGTGCGAAATCCAAGTAGGTCTCTTAGAGGAGTGGCGCAACTTCTCATCGGGATTCGGGTTTACTGCGAAATGTGGTGTGCTTGCAGCCCGTCCGAGCTCCGCGCCTTGACGTTTCTTTACGTCCAGGGTTACTGCGGTTGAATCTGGACGCTCAATGACATTATGATGAGCGGATACAGACGGCAAAGCATCGTAGTGAGTATGTGAGAGCATCTCAGCTCACACACTGAAATGATTGGAGGCTTTCTTGAGAAAGATAGCGAGCTTCGTACCTTTTTTGCTCTTCTTATTCCTGGCTCCATTCGCCTCTGCCCAGCAGGCAGATTTCTTTTTCGGCGGTGGAACGCTGCTGTCGACCTCGCCGACTAGCGGAGCGCTGTTCTTCCAGCCACCGGCAGAAAAAGGCGGCACCTACCTCAACCTTGGCGGAGACGTCGTAGGGTTCAGGCACCGGCTCGGCTTCAACATTGAAACTGCGTGGAGAGCCAGCCAGGGCATCTATTCGGGTGAAAACGAGACTTACCGCCCGATCCTCACCGACTTTAACGCCCTGTTTCAACCCAAGGTGGGCAAAAGGATCGGGCTCGATCTCATGGGCGGAATCGGCGTAGCCGCGACACGCTTCTATGTTCCGGAAATTACTTCGTGCAGCTATTTCAGCGGTGGATGTATCAACTACACCAGCAGCGACCATTTCATGGAACATCTTGGCGCCGGAGTTCGCTACTACTTCTGGCACCATTTCTTCGTGCGGCCCGAAGTTCACTACTACCACATCCAGAACAACATCGAGTTCAACTCGGATAGTGTGTTTCGCGTCGGGGGTTCAATCGGATATACGATTGGTTCCGACTAGCTGACGCCTGCAAACCTGGCTGATCAAAAAGGGCAGTGTCTTTCGACACTGCCCTTTGCTTTTAGAGCTGGCAGAGAAGTTTACGGTTCGCGTTCGCATTCTTCGGCTTCGTGTATCGCCGCATCGAGGTGCTCGATGGCCTTCGCGCGATGACCGTGGAACTCCGGAACAGCACTCTCTAAGTGTTCTCTGGCCGCGCGCATGGCTTCCAGGGCTTCGTGAATGTGCGGATGAGGGGGCGCGGGTGGTGCAACGACTGCCGGACCGGCCGGAACCGCAGCGGCGGAAACTGCCGGCACGGCTTTTGGACCCGCCGCGGAAACTGGCAAGGCGAGCGTTAACAGAAGAGTGGCAGTAACCAATAGAGTCAGGAACCCGATGTTCTTCATTGCGATTCTCCTCGGCTAAATTCCGGCGCGACGTGCGTCCGGCGAAATTCAAAATGCGCGGCAGTCGCTTTCGGCGAAGCCACCACGACTTTCGCACAGTATAACCGCATTGAGAGACGCAAGCTGTGCGTCCGTTAACTGTTTCGATGCGGATGCTTTCCCGCTTTCGAAAATTGGGCCGGTCGCGAGACCGGGAATACTCACAGCAAGGCAGTATTGACCGCGGTCAGAGACATCGTCCTATAATGCGGCGATTCTATTTCTCTAATATCTGCGGCGAGTCAGGGGCTTGCGCGCAATCACGGGAGGCGATTTTGAAACAGCTTCGGAATCTGGGCTTGCTTTTCGTTCTTTTCTGCATCGCTCAACTCACATCGCAATCTGGAGTTCAAATCCGGCTGTATGCGTCTCCCGCACCAGGGTCGGCATCGGAGCAGTCGTCGGAGAACGCGGCTGCCGCCAGTTCGCTGGCCGGTTACTCGGCGGACTCCTCGAAGACGGAGCGGGAATGGGAACAAAAACTGCAGGACGGCGTGGTCGCGGATAATTTGCGGCAGAACATGCAAAGGCTGAGCGCTCGCCCGCATCACGTCGGATCGCCGTACGACAAGGATAATGCGGAGTGGATTCTGGCGAAATTCAAAGAGTGGGGGTTCGACGCGCACATCGAGACCTTCAACGTACTTTTTCCGACGCCGAAAGAACGCATTGTGGAGATGATTGAACCGACCAAATTCAAAGCGAAGTTACAGGAACCGCCCGTGCCCGGCGATCCAACCTCGAGCCAGACTTCCGAGCAACTGCCGACCTACAACGCGTATTCCATCGATGGCGACGTGACGGCGCCGCTCGTTTACGTGAATTACGGCAACCGCGAAGATTACGAGCAGCTTGACCGCATGGGAATTTCGGTGAAGGGCGCAATCGTTATCGCGCGCTATGGCGAAGGATGGCGCGGCATCAAGCCCAAGGTCGGCGCGGAGCACGGAGCGATCGGTTGCATTATTTACTCCGATCCGAAAGACGATGGATTTTTCGAGGGCGATACTTATCCGACTGGCGGATGGAGGCCGCGCGAAGGCGTGCAGCGCGGAAGCGTGATGGATACCGACTATCCTGGTGATCCGCTCACGCCGGGAGTGGGCGCGACGGCCGACGCGAAGCGGTTGGATATCAAAGATGCGAAGACGATTACAAAAATCCCGGTGCTGCCGGTCTCCTGGGGCGATGCCCTGCCGTTGCTGTCGGCGTTGCAAGGGCCGGTTGCACCCGAGACATGGCGCGGAGGACTGCCGATTACCTATCACGTGGGCCCGGGACCGGCTAAGGTGCATTTGAAGGTTGTGTCGAACTGGGACTTGAAACCTGTGAACGATGTGATCGCGACGATGAAAGGTTCGGATGCGCCAGATGAGTGGGTCATTCGGGGGAATCATTACGATGCATGGGTGAATGGAGCGGATGATCCGATTTCCGGGATGGTGACTGTATTAGAAGAAGGACGCGTGCTCGGCGAACTGCACAAGCAGGGATGGGCTCCGAAGCGGACCATCATTCTCTGCGCCTGGGATGGGGAAGAACCGGGGCTACTGGGATCAACCGAATGGGTGGAGACGCACGGTGACGAACTAAAGAAGCATGCTGTCGCATACATCAATTCGGATAGTAATGGCCGCGGATTTCTGTATGCCGCAGGAACGCACGACCTGCAGCACCTGATCAATGACGTGGCGCGTGAGATTCAGGATCCGGAAAAACACATGACCGTGCAACAGCGCGCGAAGCTGCGGCAAATCCAGCGTGCGCCGAAGGACGAACGCGGCGAGATAAGAAAAGAAGCCGACGTGCGGATTGGGGCGCTGGGCGATGGTTCGGACTACACGGCGTTCCAGGATCACGACGGGATTTCTACTCTGAACATCGGCTATGGCGGCGAAAACGACGCGGATTCGTATCACTCGATTTACGACGATTTTTACTGGTACACGCACTTCGTCGATACGGACTTTTCTTACGGGCGAGCGCTCGCACAGACCGGTGGCACTGCGATCATGCGGCTCGCAGATGCCGATGTGATTCCGTACGAGTACAAAGGCCAGGCGGAAACCATTGGCCGCTTCGTGAAGGAACTGGAGAAGCTGCTGAAAGACAAGCAGGATGAATTCACCGAGCAAAACCTGGAATTGAAGGAAGGGGTTTTTACAGCGACCTCAGATCCGCGGAAAACTTATGTGCCGCCGGCCGCGAAGCAAGTGCCTCCGTATATGAATTTTGCTCCGCTCAAAAATGGAGTTGAGGCCATCAACGCCAGTGCGGACCGATACGAAGCGGCATTCGCAAAGTGGCAAGCGAGTGGGAACGCTCTACCTCAGCAAACCGCGAACGCTTTAAATGAGCAACTCATGCAAATTCAAAGAGCCTTCCTCACGGAAAGAGGCCTGCCGGAACGGCCTTGGTTTAAGAATCAGGTTTACGCTCCGGGAGCATATACCGGCTACGGCGCAAAGCCGATCGCCGCAGTCCGCGAGTACATGGATCAGGAAAAATGGAAAGAGGCCGAGGCCCAGGTGCCCACGGTGGGCGACGTGCTGCAGAACGTCGCGGCGGCGATTGGGAAAGCGGCCGACGATCTGCAGAACGCCAGCGCCAAGTAAGCACCATTACGAATCGCAACAGTCGCTTCCAATAATAAATAAAAAGCCGCGAATATCGCGGCTTTTTCGTGCACAGGAATTCTGGGGACTCAGCTTACTCGTGCTTGTCGCGGTGAATCTCACGGCTCGTATGGTTCTGTTCGCGGTTGAGTTGTTTCTGTTCGCCCTTGGTCAGATGACCGTTGTGAGCAGCCATATCTCTTTTTTCCTGGTTCTCAATGTGCTGCTCCTGGCGCTCGACGTGGGCAGCCTGCCCGGGAGTCATGGTGCCATTTTTAACGCCATTGGCGATGCGGTCCTGTTGATTCTGTTCACGCGTATTGACTTCGTTAACCCGAGGATGTCCAGGGTCGTCCTGCCCGGGCCCCGCCTGGGCAACGGCCGCGCCGACAGAAAGCAGCCCGCCCACCGCCATGACTACAAGCGCCTTTGTGATCTTGTTCATTGAAATTTGAACCCCCGTGTGAATGTTAACTCCCGTAAATCTGTTCGCTAGTTTGAACACAGCGTGTAAAGTTTAGTTGCGACGCCTGATCGTCTCTAATTACGAACGGGTTACAAGGACTCTGGTCTAAAGATTAAGTCGCCAACCTTAAGGAAAGTCTTAGTCGCCAAGCTCCGGGAAGGTTTATGGTTAGAACAATGCGGATTGTGGTCCCAAATTTAACCCGCTGATGGGTCTCCGTGAGCTGCCTGTTCTTCGAAGAATTTTCGCTGTCGGGCTTGACGGAAGGTGTACGATTTTTGGTGTTTCTTCGCGGCCGGGTTCTGGGAAATACCCGTGATTGGGGCGAACTGGGAAACCCGTTTGGGAATCCGCGCATCGGAGAGAGCCTGGAGTTCACCGAATGAAGAGTGAACTGTAACCAAACCCATGAAACTTACAGACCCGATCGCGTTGGTGCTGAGGAATAAGGAGAACAACCGTATCTTATCGGTGATGCCCGATCAATCGGTGTATCAGGCGATCGAGAAAATGGCTTCGGAAAGCGTTGGCGCCCTGCTGGTAATTTCCGAAGGACGCCTGGTGGGCATCATGTCCGAACGCGACTATGCCCGCAAAGTCATTCTGAAGGGGCACGCTTCCAAAGAAACCCCAGTGCGCGACATCATGACCTCTCCGGTGGTGTTCGTAACGCCGAGGCAATCGGTGGATGAATGCATGGCAATCATGACGATGCACCACTTCCGGCATCTGCCGGTAATGGGAGATGACGGCGGGGTGATCGGGGTCATTTCCCTGGGCGATCTGGTGAAATGGATTATCTCCGGACAAGCGCAACACATTGAGGAACTCGAAGGGTATATCGCAGGCCGTTACCCGGGTTAGACTAACGCGGCTTTCTTGTCCAAGCCCGCCTGACGAGGCGGGTTTTCTATTGGTGGGCGCATCGTTCCGCGGCGAGCAACATCTATTCGCTCATGGAATTCCGCACATTGGGACGCTCTGGATTGAAAGTACC
>JASICF010000501.1 GCA_030044775.1 Candidatus Sulfotelmatobacter sp.
TTCAGGCTGCGCGAAACGTATTCCTGATTCGCGGCCTCGAACGATCGAATCTCCGCTTCTTCCTGCACGTAAGCACGGATGACGCGTGCGCCGGAAAAATTCTCCTGCGCTCGCGCCGAGATTTCCGAGAACATCGCTTGTATTGTCTCGAATCTTTCGTGAATCCGCCGCCCGAAGTACTGAATGACTACGCTTACCACCGGCAGGGGCAGAAATGCATAAAACGTAAGCTTGGGGCTGATGTGCACCATGAACGACAAAGCTGCGGCGGTAAACAGCAGCGTGTTTGCCGAATACATGATCGCCGGGCCCAGCAGCATGCGCACGGCATTCAAGTCGTTCGTCATCCGCGCCATCACATCGCCGGTGCGCGTGCGCTGGTAATACGAGTAGGAGAGCGTTTCCAGATGTTGGAACAGATCGTTCCGCAGGTCGAATTCAATATCTCGCGAGATGCCAATCACGATCCAGCGGGTCAGAAAAAGAAATGTCGCGCGAACCGCCGCCAGCGCCAGCGTTTCGAATGCAAAGCGCAGCAATTTTGCCGACGTTACTCCGGTGTTGAGATCGGCGACCGCATTGCCGATCACCTTGGGCACCAAAACCCACGCTCCGTTGCTGAACACGACGCAAAGCGCCCCGGCGATTAATCCCCATCGGTATCGCTTGAGATAAGGCAGTAGCGGTCGCAGGCTCTTGGGAAACATGCTGGCTCTGTAGATGAAATTTTAGCAGGCAGGTCGCAAAGCAGGAGGCTCCGGAGCAATATCTGCTCCAGCGGGATGAGTTCGGCGGGCTACCTGGGATCGGTGTTGGCGGTCGAATCGCCGGCCATCGCCACAATGTCAGGCCTAAACGCGACTACCGTCAGCGTCGTGAGGGCGGTTCCCCACGCTACAAAGAAAAACCATCCTAAATCGAATACGAGAGATTGAAGTAACTCCATGGCATCGCTCCTTGGGGGCGAAGACGTGCCGTTTCATCATGCGGGATCGAGCCCGGTGGCCCGATCCCGCACAGTTTTCATTGTTCCTGCGAGTCGTTGGCAGGTGCGTTCTGCATGCGCTGCTGCATCCGGGCCTCGTGTTGCGCCTCTAATTCTTTCAGCTTCGCCTGCTGGTCGGGAGTCAGCATCTGGTAGAGCTCGTTGTGAACACGAGCTTCCTGAACCTTCATATCGACCAGGGTCTGCGCCTGGGCTGAAACCAGAGCCTGCACCTTGGTGGCGTCGTATGTGCCTTCCACGTAGGTCTTCAGTTGTTCGTCCAATTGGTGCATCTGCTGCATCAGAGGATGCATGGCCGCGTGCTCTTTCTGAAGAACGGCCTTCATCGCAACCTTCTGGTCGTCCGTTATGCCCAATTCCTTGGCATAGAAGCGCAGCACGGGATGGCCCATTCCAAACATGTCTGGCCCATGCATCGGCCCGGGAGCCGCAGCTGGCGGCGGAAGGGGCGCCGAATCTGCAGTTTGTGACTTGGCAATCGCAGCGCCCATCATGACTGCCAGGGCTGCCGCAAGGAACCGAAAACGAATCGATTTCATAGCTTTTTTACTCCTGATTTCTTGCCCGAAGACCGGTTCTTTTCCGGGACCTTGGACGTGTTTTGCGTACGATTATAAGAACACCAGTCAAGGTCGAAAGTGGTAAAAAGAGCGTCAACCCGAGTAAAGTTTTGTCAAACGGGAAAACACTCTTTACCCGCATGGTTTTAATAGTTTGACAATTCTTTACCGCCTCCTGCAGGCGGAGTGAGGCACAATGAAAGGCAAGATGGAACGCATTCTGATCATCGACGACGACGTCGAACTCTGCACGCTGGTTGGAGAGTACCTGCAGGCGGAGGGGTTCACCGTCGAGTCCGTACACGATGGCGAAAGCGGCTTGCAGCGCGCCGGCGCCGGCGGATATTTGCTGGTCGTGCTAGATGTCATGCTGCCCGGCATTAACGGCTTCGAAGTCTTGCGCAGAATCCGAGCAACCTCGCGCCTTCCGGTTTTGTTGCTCACCGCGCGTGGAGAAGATGTAGACCGCATCGTCGGTCTCGAGATCGGCGCCGACGATTACCTGCCGAAGCCCTTCAATCCTCGCGAGCTGGTTGCCCGCATCCGCGCTGTTCTTCGCCGTACACGGGGTGATAAGTCGGCTGCCTCCGCGCCGGAAATCGTTCACGTAGGAGATATCGAGCTCGACCCCGCGACTCGCAGCGTCCGCCGCGACGGCCAGCCCGTCGATCTTACTTCCGTTGAATTTAACTTACTCGAGGTCCTGTTGCGCGAGGCCGGTCGCGTTGTGCCCCGCGAGCGACTGGTCAATGCCGTGCTCAGCCGCAAGTTTTCGCCATTCGATCGCAGCATTGATATGCACGTCAGCAAGGTGCGTAAAAAACTGGGAGACACCGACGCCGATGAGCACATCAAAACCATCCGTGGCGTGGGCTACATTTTTGCCCGTCCCCGGGAAAGAACGGATAAGACGGCAGAAACCGTTAAAACCACAAGCTCGAGTTAAGACGCCGGGTTAAAATGGCCGCAGATCAATTCGCCAGCTTGCGAGGGTGATCTGCGAAAGATGATCGGAGAACAATAATCGGCGAGGGATGATCCGCGAAGCATGAAAAGTCTCTTCCTGAAAATTTTCATTTCCTTCTGGGTGGCGCAGGCGCTGTTTCTCGTCCTCGCGATTCTAGTCATGCTCGCTTTGCGCCCGCAGCGCAACGCCACCTGGGAAGCGCTGCGTTCGACCGCTCTCACCGACGCCATCGAAGCTTTTGAAAACGGCGGGCCACAAAAGGCGCGTGACTATTTAGAAGGCCTGCAACAGAGGCAGCACGTACGGGTCTACGTTTTCAATGAGCAGGGAGATGAGATCTCCGGCAGATCGAGTTCAGGTTGGGCTGAGCGCGTAGCCGCGGGTCGTCCGCTCCCACCCCACCACGGACTCATTTTTCCCCATCCCCAGATTCTCACTGAATCGAGGGCTTCAAGCGACGGCCGCCATCTCTACACCATCGCCATGGAGTTGCCACCCGGACCACGAGTCTTTTTTGGCCCGTGGGGCATTCCGGTACCGGGTCTCATCATCGCGGTTCTTTCATCCGGAATCGTTTGCTACTTCCTCGCGTGGTATATGACGAAGCCGGTTGTGCGCCTGCGGTCCGCGACTCAACAGCTTGCCGCCGGCGACCTCACTGCCCGGGCTGGCACAGCCGATGGTAAAGGGCACGATGAGATTGCCGGTCTGGTTCGCGATTTTGACACGATGGCTGGTCGGCTCGAGACTCTGGTGAAAGCCCAATCCCGCCTGCTGAACGACATTTCTCACGAATTGCGCTCGCCTCTCGCGCGCCTGAATGTTGCTCTGGGACTCGCACGCCAGCGGTCAGGGCCCGAAAGCACCGCTATGTTGGAGCGCATCGAGCTCGAAGCTGGCCGTTTGAACGAGCTGATTGGCCGTCTATTGACCCTGGCCCGAATGGAAGATGGCGAGCAGCGCGTTCCTTCCACTCCGGTATTGCTCGATGAAGTCGTGCTCGGTGTCGCCGAAGATGCCGAGTTCGAAGCCCAGGCTCGCCATTGCCATGTAAACAGGGAGATTCCTGCGGGAGCCTGGATCGTGCACGGAGATGTATCCTTGTTGCGCAGCGCAATCGAAAATGTGGTGCGCAATGCGATTCGCTATACCCACGAGGGTTCCACCGTGGAGATTCATCTCCAAAAGAACCAGAATGGTTCACGCCCCGAGGCGGTAGTTCGAGTCACCGACCGTGGGGATGGCGTTCCGCCTGACGCCCTGGAGAAGCTGTTTCAGCCTTTCTATCGTCTCGACGATGCCCGCGGCCGTCAGACCGGCGGGGTCGGTCTGGGCCTGGCAATTACTGAGCGCGCCGTCCGCTTTCACGGTGGGCGCGTGATGGCATCGAACCGTCCGCAGGGCGGGCTTGTGGTTGAGATTTATCTGCCGCTCACGCCCGAGAGCACCGTCCCCGAGGCGGAAAAACTTCTCGAGGCCGTTCCAGTCGGGCGGGAATCGTAACGGCCCGATGCTGCCCTCGTCAAGTGCGCATCTCGAGCGCCTGTCCAGTTGAACTTACTTGAGTTGGGTTCCGGGCAACTCTCTGCGGTTTCCGTGGTTCCAATCTATGCTGGTCAGGCGTTTGTTTGGCCGCGGGCGTTTGCTCTTCCCGCGCTTTCCTGATACACAAGTGAATGGCAATTCTCGCCTCGAAGTCAGTAATTTTCGCCCGGTCACACGATTCCGGGGATGCAGCAGCTCGCTCATAGGGAGACAGAAGCTAAGAATGCGGAAACGATTTGCCTGGTTTGTGGCGGCTTTGATTCTGATCGCCTTTGGCTTTCTGATGGCTTGCAGCGTAAAGTACGCGCCGAACAACGACGCTTTGCTGGTTTCTCCGAGCCAGGGGCAGGCAGTAATGCAAAGCTTCAGTGTCGACCTGCAGAATGGTCACGTAGCCCAAATCTATAATGTAAACGGTCCTCCGACGCCAGGAATCCCGACTTCGGTAGTTCTCGACCCGCAAGGCCAGCACGCATACGTAATCGTTCAGCAGAATACCGTCCTGCCAGGAAGTATCAGCGGTATCGCAACGTTCAATATTCTTTCCGACGGAAAGCTCGCGAATATCGGCCACACTTCGGTGCCCGATCCTAAGGCTCTGGCAATCGATTCTGCGGGCAAATTTCTTTTCGTTGCCACCAGCAGTGGTTCTGTATATGTCTTTTCCATCGGTGCTAATGCCGCCCTGAGCGAGGTCGGCCAGCCCACTTCTCTTCCTGCGGAGCCCGGCGGGCAAACGCCGAGCGCATCGGCCTTGGCAGTGACGCCGACGATTTACCCTTCTCAATTTGCCTACTGTTCCGGAATTACTCCTCCGAAAACAGAGACCCTTTACGTCACGGACTCGGTGAACTACCTGGTCCTGACCTATTCGGTTTCCTCCTCGGGCAGTTTGCAACTTATTCCCTTTAACACCACTACGTCCACAGCGAGCGGTATCCCGACGGGCACGGTTCCGTCCGGCGTGGCGGTCGATCCCTGCAACCGGTTTGTTTATGTCTCCAACGCGGAGCCGAACAACACCATCAGCGCGTACACCATTTGCTATGGAGTGTCGCTTGCAGCGGCCTGTCCGAGCGCCAATTTCAGCCTGCAACCGGTTGCGGCCACCGCGCCTTATCCGGCTGGCGACAACCCCGGGCCGCTTGTCGTCGATCCCTTCGGCAATTACTTATACGTAGTGGACCAGGGTTCCAACCAGATTTCGGGGTATAAAATCAGCTCAGCCACGGGCGCGTTAACCCCCTTCACCGGCGCTCCCTTGGCTACGAATCTGGAGCCGACCGCGATTGCAATCCGCAGCGACGACAGTTACCTGTTCGTCTCGAATCTCAACTCGGCGAATATTTCGGAGTTTGCGGTCACTCCGGCAACCGGAATCCTGACTCCGCTTGCTCCCATCACCAGCTTTAACTATCCTTCGGGAGTAGCGGTTAAGTAACTCGTGCAGCGGATTTTCGCGCGGGATGCTCCTGCCGTTGGATTGCCGCTAGGTGGGAATCTTCAAAATCAGGTAAGAACCCAGCAGCGCAAAAATCAGGTCCGGCGACCACGCCGCCAGCGCCGGCGGCAACTGGCTGATGTCTCCCATGGCTTCGAACAGCCTCGACAGCACTGTGTAAACCACGGCAATTCCGACGGCGACAGCCACGCCGGTTACCGCTCCTTTCTTCGCCGCTGACATCGAAAACGGAATTGCCAGCACCGCCATGATGAACGTGATCAGCGGGTAGGAAAGCTTCTTGTTCAACTGCACGCGCAAGCGCACCACATCGAATCCGCTCTGCTGCAAATCGCGGATATAGCGGTGCAGTTCCTCGTAATTCATCTCCGTGTACTGCTTCACTTCCTTTTTGAAGTAGGAAGGCTCTTCGCTGAGCTGCGGAAAAGTGGAAACGTCAAACGTGCGGTAACTCGCGATGGCCGCGCCTTGCAAAGAACGCTGCCACCCCTGCTCGTAAATCCAGCGGTTATATCCATCGGCCCAGTGGGCGCGGTCAGCGTGAATTTGCCGCGCAATTGTGAAATTTGCCGGATCGATCTGGTAGATGGAAAGATTGGCGAACTGGTTCCGGTCAGGATCGAAGAACTGGTAGTAGTAAATGTCGTTATGCTGTCCGAAAATCCAGCGCCGGTCTGGACGCAGGTAGGTTTGCGCCGGTTTGCCCTTGATCTCGTTGTGCAACGCTTCCTGCCGCTTGTTGGTGTGCGGCAGATAAAACTGATCGGCCAGGAACAACCCGCACGCCACTACGGCCGCCGCCGCCAACACCGGGGTGAAGGTCCGGTAGATACTCGTTCCCGTCGCCTTGATCGCCGTGATCTCATTCGATCGATTCATCAATCCAAACGTGATCAGCACCGCCAGCAACATCATCCACGGCGCCACACTGTAAAGCAGGTAGGGAGTCACATCAAGAAGATATTCCGCCACCACTACCGCCGGTGTCTGGTTTCTCAAAATATCGCCCAGCAGTTCGAACAGCGTAAACACAAGCAGTAGGACGAGAAACGTCGCCACAATCATTGCCAGGTACACGAAGAAATCGCGCAGAATGTAATCGTCCAGCAGCGTAGGAAAACTGGCGCTGAAAACCCGGTGGCGAGTAGAGGCCCTCTCAAACGCGCCGCCTCGTTCTCTTGCATGGCGTCTGCCTTCGAGAGCGCCCTTGGTTGTGTGATCGCGTTTCCACGGCAGCTTGATCGCCGAAAGCGCGAAGGGACGGCGCTCCGCCTGCCATAACAAAAATAAAGCTGCGGCAAAAAATACGATATTTGCCAGCCACGCCCCTAACCCTGGACCCAGCTTATCTTGCTTCGCCAGCGAAGCCCCGATCAGCGAAACGAAGTAATACACGAAGACCAGCACAATCGTGAGCACAAATCCGCCGGACTTGCCGCTCTTCTTCGAAGAAAGCCCCAGCGGAATTCCAGCCATAGCCAGCACCAGGCAAGCGGTAGGCAGGGCGAAGCGGTTGTAAAATTCGATCAGATACCAGCGCGCCGAGACTGGATCCACTTCCGCCGCGCGCGCCCGCAGTTGCCACGTCTCCATCGCTTTTACCGGAATCTGTTCCGCCTTGTTCTCAGAGGCCGGCAAATCGATTGGGATATCTGTTTCGACAAAGCTGGAGATCTGATATTTGTCGGATATGGCGGGGTCGGTCTCGTGCGTAGACCCATCCCTCAGGTGCAAATGCAGCAAGTCCCTCCCCTGCGGAACCAGAATCCCTTCCTGCGCCACCGTGATTCGTGGATTGGCTGGGTCGGAGATATCCGCCAGAAACACGCCCTTCCACACCGCGCCTCCTTGCGCGCTGTGAACGTCCTGTACGTAAAGAACAAGCTTGGGAAACCCTTCGTAAAAGACTCGCGGCTGCACTTCGTAGGAAACCTGTGAGCCTTTCAGTTGATCCTCAAGGTGTCCCAGGGAAGCTAGCGACCACGGTGCGATATACATGCTGTTGACCAGCGCAATCACCCAGGCCGCGCCGACAAAAATCGAGAGCACGCGCCCAAATTCCCACACGCCCATGCCACTGGCGCGCATGGCCGTAATCTCGCTATCGGCAGCAAGCCGGCTCAAGCCAAGGAGAATCCCCACCAGCACGCCCATGGGGATGGTGTACGTGAGAGCCAAAGGCACGGTGTAGAAGAAAATTTCTGCCACGCTGGGCAATGGTGCGCTGGCGCGGACCACCAGTTCGAGAATACGTCCCAGATCGCGCGTGAACAGCACAAACGTGAAAATCGCCGCGCCGATGACGGCATGCGAGGTAACTTCACGGAGAATGTAGCGCGTAAGAATCCGCATGGAAGCTGCCGATAAGGGCAGGATAGCAGGAGGGCTGTAACCGATGCATCCGCCCGTGCAAAAGCCGCGCGTCTGTGCGGGCAGAGTTACTAAGCAGCTTTAGCGTGTAAAATCCTCAACCATGTGGTAAGATATCCTTGTTTCCTTGTTACCTTACTATGCTAGCTAAAAAGACAAGCAAGAATCAGATCACCCTTCCCAAGAAGGTGGTTACCCGTTTCAATGGTGTCGATTACTTCGACGTAAGCACGGATGGCGAGTCGATCACTCTTCGGCCGCTGCAGCTAAGCCGCGCCGACGAAGTCCGCGCCAAGCTGGCTCGGTTGGGAATCACCGAGCGTGACATCGCCGACGCCGTCAAGTGGGCGCGGCGAAAAGCGTGAGTCATCGCGTAGTTTTCGACACCTCCACTGTCCTCTCCGCGCTGGTCTATTCGACAGGCCGGGTCGGCTGGCTTCGGCAACATTGGCGCGAAGGCGGGTGCGTGCCCTTGATTTCCCGCGAAACCGCCGCTGAACTTACACGGGTATTGCGGTACTCGAAGTTCAAGCTGTCGCCGGACGATGCGGAGGAATTGCTGGCCGACTATGTTCCATATTGCCAGGTTGTCGAGCCGGTGCGCTCGTCGACATTTGTCTGCCGCGATAGGAACGATCAGCCATTTCTCGACTTGGCAAACACCGGAAAAGCGGAAGTGCTTGTGAGCGGCGACAAGGATTTGCTGGTGCTTGCAGGGAAGGCGGCGTTTTCTATTGAGACACCTGAATTCTACCGCCGTAGATTCAGATCAACCAGCTTGTGATCACTAGCTACCCCGCCTTCAAGAACAGCGCTGCCAACGGCGGCAGCGTCAATTTCAGCGAGTACGGCCGGCCGTGTACCGGCAATTCTTCCGCATTCACTCCGCCCAGATTCCCCATCCCGCTGCCGCCATATTCGAGGGCGTCGCTATTCAGCAGTTCCCGCCAATAGCCGCCAACGGGAACCCCAATCAGATGTCCCAACCGCGGAACCGGAGTGAAGTTGCACACCACCAGAATCGAATCCTTCGGGTTCTCGCTTTTGCGAAGAAGCGAAATCGTGCTGGTTAACGCGTCATTGCAATCAACCCACTCGAATCCTGCAGGATTATTATCCAGCACATGCAACCCCGGTTCGCTTCGATAAATGCGGTTCAACTGTCCCACCCAGTTCTGCAGGCCACCGTGAACCGCGTACTGCAAAACGTGCCATTCAAGGCTCGTATCGTGCGCCCACTCGCGAACCTGTCCGAATTCGTCTCCCATGAACATCAGTTTCTTCCCTGGTTGCGCGTACATATATCCAAACAGCAGCCGCAGATTGGCAAATCGCTGTTTTTCATTTCCCGGCATCTTGCCGATCAGCGATCCTTTTCCGTGCACCACTTCATCATGCGAAAGCGGCAAGACGAAATTCTCATGGAACGAATACAGCATCCGGAACGTCAGCTTGCCGTGATGATATTTGCGGTGAATCGGATCCTGCCCGAAATATTCCAGCGTGTCATGCATCCACCCCATGTCCCACTTCAAGCCAAAGCCCAGCCCGCCCAGATATACCGGCCGCGAAACCATCGGCCACGCCGTCGATTCTTCCGCCGTCGTCTGAATGTCCGGATGCTCTTTGTAAGCTTCCTGATTGAATCGCCGCAGAAAATCGATAGCCTCAAGATTCTCTCGTCCGCCAAATTTATTGGGAATCCACTCGCCCTGCTTGCGCGAGTAATCGAGGTAAAGCATGGACGCGACCGCATCCACGCGCAGCCCGTCAGCGTGATACTTGTCAAACCAGAACATGGCGCTGGACATCAAAAAACTTCGAACTTCCGTGCGCCCGTAATTGAAAATGTGTGTCTTCCAATCGGGATGAAAACCCTGCCGCGAATCGGCGTGCTCGTACAAGTGCGTTCCGTCGAAGTAGGCGAGCCCATGCGCATCGGAAGGGAAGTGCGACGGCACCCAATCGAGAATCACCCCGATGTTGTGCTGGTGCAGGTAATCCACCAGATACATGAAATCCTGTGGTGTGCCGTAGCGCGCAGTCGGCGCGAAATAGCCCGTGGTTTGGTATCCCCACGATCCATAGAACGGATGCTCCATTACCGGCAGAAGCTCCACATGCGTGTAGCCCATCCGTCCGACGTATTCGGCGAGGCGGGGCGCCATCTCGCGATAGGTCAACGGGCGGTTGTGTTCCTCCGGCACGCGCATCCACGATCCGAGATGCACTTCGTAAATCGCCTGCGCGGCTTGCAGTGAATTGCGCTCCGCGCGCTTTGCCATCCAATCCTGATCGCTCCATTCATAGTTCAGATCCCACACGACGGAGGCGGTGCGCGGCGGCTTCTCATGCCAAAAGCCGACGGGGTCGGCTTTGTCGGCCCGGTAACCGTGATTCTGCGATTCAATGTGAAACTTGTATAGCGCACCCTTTTCAACGCCCGGGAAAAAGCCCTCCCAGATTCCCGATGAACCGCGCGGCTCAAGAACGTTCTTGTGATCCTGCCAATCGTTGAAACTGCCGATCACCGAGACCTCGCGCGCATTCGGCGCCCAGACTCCGAACGCCGCTCCGGCTTGGCCATTGCGCTCGACCAGGTGGGAACCCATTGTCTCGTAAATGCGATAATTGCTGCCCTCGTTAAACAGGTAAAGATCCTGTTCGGAAAGCAGCATCGTCGAAACCTGCGATTTAAGAGTATCTGGCATCGATGAACACTTTAGTTTACCGGAACAGAATTGATGCGTCCTTCGAATGTGCAGTTGTGTGAGACTCCCGTGCTATCCTGAGTCTCTGCAGCTATGCCCGCCGTCCTGCGTCTGATCTTTCTGTGGCATCAGCATCAGCCTTTCTATAAAGATCTGGTGACCGGCGAATATCGCCTGCCGTGGGTTCGTCTGCACGCCCTGAAAGACTATTACGGCATGGTGAAGTTGCTCGATGAATTTCCCAACGTTCACCAGAACTTCAACCTGGTTCCCTCGCTGATCACGCAACTGCAGGATTACGTTGCCGGTACCGCGCGCGATCCGTTTCTGGAGGTTGCTGCCATATCGGCGAAGGAATTGACGCCGAAAGACCGGCAGTTCGCGCTGCAATATCTTTTTCAGGCAAATCCAACGAACGTAATCGGCCGTTATCCGCGTTATTGGGAGTTACGCGAAAAATTCCGGGAGCATGGGTATAACGCGGAGAAAGCAGAAAAATATTTTGAGCCGCAGCAGTTTACCGATCTGCAAGTGCTCTCGCAGATCGCCTGGTTCGACGAATTTTTTCTGGAGGACGAGGATGTTGCAGCACTCGTTAGGAAAGAACGCAATTTTTCCATCGACGATCAGAACTTCGTGATTGCGCGCGAGCGCGAATTCCTGGCCAAGGTTCTGCCCGCATACGCTGAGGCTGCGAAAAAAGGTTCGATCGAAATCTCGGCGACGCCGTTTTATCATCCGATTCTTCCTCTGGTTTGCGATACGAACGCAGGCCCGGTTTCTTCGCCGGGACTTGCTTTGCCGCAGAATCGTTTTCGTCATCCGGAAGACGCTCGTGAACAATTGGTGCGCGCGCTGGACCTGCACGAACAAGTATTCGGGATGCGGCCGCAAGGAGTATGGCCTTCGGAGGGCAGCGTATCGGAAGAGGTTTTGGCCATTGCCCACAGCCTGGGAGTCAAGTGGATGGCGACGGATGAAGGCGTGCTGGGACGCAGCACGGGAGTATTTTTCCAGCGCGACGGCAATGGCAGGCTGCCGGCGCATTTGGCGGAGCGGCTCTACGACGTTCACCGTTTCGACAATGGCAAGGCGTCGATGCACATGGTATTTCGCGACCACACCATTTCCGATTTGATCGGATTTGTTTATTCCGGCATGGATCCGAAGGAAGCCGCCACGCATTTATTGCGCAATATCCGCGACGCGGCGCAACCGGTCCTCTCGCAGGGACGGGACGCCGTGGTTTCGGTGATTCTCGATGGCGAGAATGCCTGGGAGTACTATCCGAAATCCGGGCGCGAATTTTTGCGGCGTTTCTATGACGCCCTCCAACGCGAGAGCGGACTGGAAGCGGTTACCGTGTCGGAGGCGATTGCCCGGCACCGAAATCCCTCGGTGTTGCCGTCGCTCGTGCCGGGATCGTGGATCAATGCCAATTTTAACGTCTGGATCGGCGCGCCCGAAGATAATCGCGCCTGGGATTACCTCTACCACGCGCGCGAGTTCTATGCGCAGCACGCAGCCAGCGCAAGCGAAGCGCAACGCAAGCTGGCGTTCGAAGAATTGCTGATCGGCGAAGGCAGCGACTGGAACTGGTGGTATGGGCCGGAGCATCATTCGGCCAACGACCGCGACTTCGACGAACTCTACCGCAAGCATCTGGCGAATGTGTACCAGGCCCTGGGAGCAACCGCGCCGGATTATTTATCCCAGCCTATTACCGGGGGTGAGCGGCGTCCGGACTTCACGCCGCAAACCGCCTACATACATCCGCGAGTGGCGGGGGACAAAATCCGCTACTTCGAATGGATGGGCGCGGCGGTATACACGGCGGACCATCGGTCCAGCGCGATGCATGGCAAGCAGTTTCTGCTGGACGCTGTGTATGCAGGCATTGACGGTCGTTTTGTGTATGGGCGGCTGGATTTTGCCGGCGAGTTACCGCAAGCGGAGTTCGATCTGGCGGTGAATGTGGAATCGTGGGCGGGTGGTGAGGCGCACGCGCGGCGCGCATTGCGGCTTGATGCGCGAGTGCAGGACGGGAAAATTGCCGAATGGAAAGTCGAGGGCAATGACGAGTCATCGGTGATGTCTTCGGACATGAGTGACGAGAGTGCAAAATTGGCGCTGGGGAGAAATTTTGAATTTCGCTTGCCGCTGAGCTGGTTGTTGGCCAATCCGGTTACAGGCGCGGATTCTTCCCGCGCGCCGGTCAGCCAGAAAACGCCAGCCGGAGTTCCGGCAACGAGCCGGCTCAAACTGCGCTTCAGCGTTTGCATGAATCGACTGCCTGTAGATGCGCTTCCCGTGGAAGGATGGATCGAACTTGATTTGTTAAGCGAAGCGGAGCTCGCCTCGGCCATGTGACTTCCGAAAAACGGCGAGAGTTGCCGGGCCGATTTGTTCGCAAAAGCGAAAAACCGGACCGCGAACGGTCCGGTTCAAGATGGGCTCTGCTTCACTGTCCCGCGTTTGCGACGGCGGGCGCCATGGTCAGCGGCCGATTCAATTCCAAAGTGAGTTCGGTGCCAGCAGGCAGAATCGCCGAATGGTGTTCAACCAGCCAATAGGTTCCCGCTGAACCCGCTCCAATCGCTCCGCCCACGACTATTCCAACTGGGCCGCCAACCAGGCCGCCAATCAACATCCCACCGGCCGTGCCTCCTCCTGCTTGAAGTTTGTCGCGGCGATCGTGGCCTGGGCCTTTGAATTCCCCTTCGTTGTTTACGTCCGTTCCCGGAATATTCGTGTCGACGAGCGTGGCATCGAGATAGAGCCGCGCGCCCCCCGGCAAAATCACCGCTTCCGGCAGAATGCCAATGGTGGGACGTCCCGAAATCCGGCGCGGTTGGGCTACTTTTGTGACCCGGCCTTCGATTGTGGCTCCGGCAGGAATCACGGTTTGGCCATTGATGACCACATCTTTCGTCAACTGGCCCTGGAAAGGATCGCCCGGTTTATTGCTGAACGTCGCGAGCGTGGTCTGCAGCTTCACCATGAGTGCGGTTCCGGCAGGCACCGGAAAAGCCTGTCCCAAGGCAAAAGCACTCAAAAAGAATATGCAAACGGGGACCATCCGTTTTTTCATCACTCCTCCTTCGATCGCGCT
>JASICF010000502.1 GCA_030044775.1 Candidatus Sulfotelmatobacter sp.
CCACGCCATCGGAGTGCCCGAGCAAGCCGCATTTCCACGGCCGTGCACGCCCACCGAACTTGCCATTCAGCCTACGGGAAGATTGCAAGTTACTGCAAGTGGTAGAAAGCCTTGGTGACAAAAGTCTCCAATTTGCCCACCGGCGCAGCTACCGGATAACACTTGCAAATACAATGGCTTACAGAAGACCTTTGCAACAGGGGATGGCCAAAGCAAGTTTTCGGCCTGCCAGAAGGCGATTGGCCTTCAACAGGCCGACTTTTCACCAGCCGATCTTTCAACAGGCCGATCTTTCGATTCGCCCGCATGCTCCGTGGAAAGCGTGTGCCGAATCTCGCTTTGCGCGGGCAAAAATTGACCGCGCGCGTGAGACAAGGTTTCGCAGACGGCAAAATCTCTCTCCGGCGCCTGCACGCCGCTCTTATTCGCGCCCCAGAGTCTTTGCTGGCGCGGCGGGTACGGAATGATGGGCAACACAGCCATTCACCGGATCTTCCATCTCCGCGATTTGAGCCGTTTGCGCCCCATAGCTTCCCGAGCAGGCGACTCCATTGCAGGTGCAAGAAGGCGGGTTGCCGGTACAAACGGGGCATGAACTCCCCAGGCAAACATAACCGGTAAAAGTTTCTTCAGCATGTTGGCAGCCGTAGACCCGATTAATCGCCAAGCAGGCCTGTGGATCGGCGGTGTTCGCATAGTTGCAGCCAGATGCCACCTGGGAGGGGCTAGCAATTTGCGAATAGTATTCCCATCCCTGCGTTTCGCTTGGGTTGCCCCAGGTTTGATCGTCGTCGCAGAGATATGCGGAAACCGCGGTCTGCGGATAAGTGAAGTTTGAGTCGGAAGCCTGGTCGACCAGAGAGTCGGCCGTCAGAGCTGCCAGAGCCTTCTCTGTGTAAACGTGGGTTGGAACGTTGCAAGGAGGATCGTTCCCGATCTGGGAGCTGAGCACTCTTGCGCGCTGCCCTTCATACTGCCCGGCTTCGGTCCAACTGCCCGAAAGCGTGCCGCAGCCCATGGGATAGTTAACGCCGTCAGCCGTAGGGCAAACTGTGATGGGCGCGGAGGACGGCACGCAGCCATCAACCAGATTGCCATAGTGCGGTCCGGACACGAACATCGCTTTGTCCAGAAAGTCAGCCCCGTAATAAGTGAGTGCGTAGCCTAATCCAGCAGCTCCGCCCGACCATCCAATTGCGCACGTTCCCGCCGTGGGCGTGTTGTTTGCGGTCTGGTAAAACGTCGTGTTGAAGAAGCTGAGAGCGGTTCCTTCCCGGCAGGCCGCTTCCTTGAAATATCCGTTGCCGGTTGAGCCATCGCGCCAGTCTGAAGCCCACTCCATCTGCACCGTCTGGAAATTTGCATGGTACAGCTGATACGGCACGCTGGTGGCAAAGTTGCCGCCGACGAGCGAAGTTCCACCCTGTGCGCTGATGAAAACAATCGTCCCGTTGGATGGAACACTGGGCGTCGCCACACCATAGGTCATCTGGATGTTGGGCATATTGGGACAACTGACTGTGGCTGTGTAGCAGGTGGTTACCGGTGGACCATCATTGGTGGCGGCAACCCAACCGATGTTAGCGTCGTCAGGTGGGCAGGTTTCCTGGGTGACATTCGAGACGGTGCCTAATGGAAGCTGCGCATGGCTCGCAACCGCACATGCACATATAAGCAGGGTTATAACCGCGAACGGTTTCAATTGATCGCCCTCCAATTTCAATGTGAGTAAGTTTGCAGCTTGGGGGAAGGCTACAGATGGGAGGAGAGCGCAGTTTAGCCCCACCATCTTGATTTTGCAACTGGTAAATCGCGGGACGGTTCGAGTGGTGAAAAAAGATGCGCCTACGATGAAATAAAGATGCATCGGGTTCCCACGAACCCCTGCGGAGCCGCTATTTTGAACGCGGGGTGGCGCAAACACATCAGCCCCGGGGAAAATGCCGGCCACGCCACGATTAGGCAAAGCGACGGCTGACAGTCGGCAGGATTACTGCAGAAAGGCCTGGATGGCAGCCGCGTAGGAACTACTGTCGGTACTCGAATAGGCCGGAGTTCCGCCGGAACAATTGCTGTGCGGGTAAGAGCAATAGTTGGCGGCGTCGAATGCCAGGGCAACGTCGGCCTGGTAAAGCTCCAGATTGTTACAGTCGTGGGACGAAGCAAACGGCAGAAGATCGGTCAAGGAGCCCGTCTGCGCCTGTCCCGTCGGGTCGGTCCACTGGAGCGTCTGCAGAGACAGAGTAATGGGCTTGCCACTAAATGTTTCGCTTGCATATTGCGCGAACAAGGCGCACCAATCGGAGTCGCAAGGTAGAGTCGTGGCTGTGACATCGCTCTCCTGCAAGCCGTTTGTGCCGAAACCGAATTGATCATTGACGGCGTCCTGCGCTTCGGCTACGGGATATTGCGTGTAAGTTGCGTCCGGTTCCTGGCCCATTCCATGCAGATCCTGCAGAATCGTCATGGTAGGATTCTGAGCCTTCACGAAGTTCGTCATTGCCTGGATGTAGTTCAAGTAGGTGCTGTCCGTATAATCCGGCCAATACGGGACGCACTCGGGAACATTTTCTCCCCCTTGAGAGAATCCAAAGCGGATGTAGCCGATCGATGAGTTCCCATTGTAGTGCTGGATCACCTGCGCGATGAACTTTTGGTACGCCGTCATAAAAGGGAGTTCGTAAGAAACCGGCAATCCGCTGAGATCGGACGAAGTATTGATGTTCCATGATCCACCGCCGCTTCCCGACAATGCTTGTGAATAAAACGGATTGCTGGTGTCGCCCACATAGTTTGCGCAAACCGACAAATCCTGCGGATTCGGAGCATTGACAAAGGCAGCGTACGCGGCGCTAAACACATACGCCGGAGTTGAGCCTCCGCTGCCGGGAGTGTTGTTGCCGCCTTCGGTCACCGGCCAAACGATAAGGTTGACCATCTTGCCGGAATTCAAATATGGCTGGAGCGCGGCATCGAATGAGGTGAAGTCATAGCTATAGCCACTTGTTCCGTCTCCCGCAGTGGTATCCGCCTCGCTCCAGGAAAGAGAGACGCTGACGCCTGAGATGTTGGGCAGCACATTGGTCATGAAGCTGCCGGGAATTGCGATCGCGCCCGTCGATGCAGAAGAATACAAGAGTGCCTGCACATGCCGTTTGGTGGAACTCGACGCGGGAGTGACGGCGAGTGAATGAGAACTGCTGCCGCCGCAAGCGATCAGAGCCAGACCCGAGAAAAACGCCGTCAGCAAACCGGTAATGCGAACCAGCTTAACTATCCACATTGGGGGAGCACCTTCGCAAAGAAATTGGCACTCAGCGATTCTTACTCGTAATAGAGATCGCTGAGTGATGTGCCGTAACGCCGACGAGTAGGACGCTTCCCCCGGGTTCGAGGGTTGGTAGCCTGAACAGCCGATCCAAATTCAGCCAGCAAAGCGCGCCTGGCAAATAACGCGCATGCGAAAGATCCCGCATGAGCGCCGCTCCAAGAGTTTGGCCTGGACCTCGATCTCACCCGGAAAAATTAATTTGCCGAACAGCCACAAGAACTCCCGAAAAAATGTCGCCTTCCGATGTTTAGCCGGAAGCCGGGCGAAAGCTCTCAGTTAGGTGGCTCGTTGCAGGGATGGTCGATCGCCGAGGCGTACGAGGCGGCCGGCGAGGCGTCGCCATCCGGAGGGGTATACCCCGACTGAAGAGCCAAATAAAGGTCGTCTTGGGAAATCTCCAGAACGGTCGCGTACTCTACCGCCGCAGACTGCGAGATCAAGGTCGCGAGATTCCCGGTTATATTGTTGGTTTGGTCGTCGCTCGGGACGGCCGGCTGCAACTCGAGCGGCACGCCACTGGACGCGTATTGCTTGAACAGAGCGCACCAGTCTGACGTGCATCCCGTCAGATCGCCGCTGGCAATGGCGGAGATATCGCTTTGTTGCCAGCCATTGGACCCGAAGCCGAATCCGTTGCTCACCGCATCGCCGGCTTCGATCGACGGCAGGGTGGTGATATCCCCATTCACGGCGTTGAGCGATTCCATAAGCCGCATCTGCGGCTTCTGGCTACCCTCAAGAGTGTCCATGTCCCCAACATAGGTGCTCCACGTGTCAGGGTAGTTCCAGTTAGGAAGTTCGTCTGTACAGTAGGGTTGAGCTTCATCGCCAACCGACAACCCAAACCTCATATACCCGATCGTGGAATTGCCGTTGTAATGCTGAATGACGGCTTTAATAAAATTCTGGTAAGCCGTCATAAATGGCGCTTCGTAGACCACAGGGTACCCGGTTGAATCGAAATTAGCTGTCGCGGCGTTCGCGATTGTATTGGAGAAGGTTCCGTTCCCCGGATAACCGGTGCAATACGCGACATCCTGAGGGGCGGCGGCCAAGGTGCTGGCGTAGCTCGTTGTGAAAACGTACGCAGGAGTCATCTGGTTGACCCCGCCACCTGGATTGTTGATGCTGCTGTAGTTGATGGCCAGCCACATCAGATTAACTTTCTTGTTGGGATAATTCGTGGTGTAGTACTGAATCTGCGCGTCGATGGCTGTGAAATCGTACTGGGGATTCGACGTGCCATAGCCTGTGTCC
>JASICF010000503.1 GCA_030044775.1 Candidatus Sulfotelmatobacter sp.
CTCGTAATAGGTTCCCAGATCTTTTTGAAAGGTGACGTGCCGCAGCAGGTCGAGCCGGTCGAGCAGAGAGCGTTTCTGATCCGTCTCCCAGAAAAATCGCGCGTCGTTGAAACGCGCGCGCAGCACGCGCTCGTTGCCGTGCCGGATCAGCCCCTGCGGATCGCCATCGGTGTTCAACACCGCCAGAAAATGCGGCAACAATCTCCCGTTCGCATCTTCCACCGCGAAGTATTTCTGATGATCGCGCATCACCGTGACCAGAACCTCCTCCGGCAGCGTCAGAAAAGCCGGATCGAAGCCGCCGAGAATAGCGGATGGAAATTCTGTAAGATTCACCACCGTGTCGAGCAGCGCCTTGTCTTCGCGCCAACGAGCACTGGGAATTGTACGGGTCGCAGCGTCGAGCGCCTTGCGAATGTGCTGTTCGCGCTCGCTGCGGCCCAGAACCTTGGCGCCACGCAAAGTCTCGACATACGACGAACCACGGGAGATCACTACGTCGCCCCCGGCCAAAACCCGGTGCCCGCGCGAAGTCTTACTCGCCATGATTCCGTCAAATTCCAGCGGAATCACTTCCTCATTGAGCATTGCCACCAGCCAGCGCACCGGCCGCACAAAACGCTCCCCCGGTTTGCGCCAAAACATGCTTTTCGGCCAGTAGATCGAGGACACTTCCTTCGGCAGATTCTCTGCGAGAATTTCCGCTGCCCTGCGCCCCCTTTTTGTAATCTGCGCTGAGATGCAATCGCCCTTGGGAGTACTGACGATTTCGAGCTGCGAAACCTCGACTCCGGCTTTCCTGGCAAAGCCAAGCGCCGCCTGCGTAGGCTGCCCATCCTTATACGCCACGTTCACCGTCGGCCCGATTACCTGCTCGCTGAGATCGGCTTGCGCCGCCGCAACTCTCGTCACATGCACGGCGATCCGCCGTGGCGTATCGAAATTGTCGATCTCAGCCGCATCGAGCCGCTCCCGCCTTAGCAAGGCCCCGACCCGCTCGCGTAGTTCTTGCGACGCCGCCTCGATCATCCGCGCCGGAATCTCTTCGCATCCGATCTCGAGTAGAAAATCTGGCATTTTAACTTCGCTATAGTGACCCTTCGACTACGCGGAACGTCCGCTTCGCGAAATTTCCGCTGCGCTCTGGATGACAACTCTGGGGATGTGGTGAGGGCGATCTCACCTTACCGCCGCCAATTTTTCCTTCCTCGTTTTCTTCTGGCGAACAGGTTCTGCCTCATCTGACTTGGCATCTGCGCCCGCAACTTCGGTCTTTTGCTGATCAATCCAGGCTTTCGCAATGCCGACGGCGAGCGCGCGCACGCGAGCAATCACGCCCACGCGCTCGGTCACAGAAATCGCTCCGCGGGCATCCAAAATATTGAACAGATGCGAGCATTTTAAGCAGAGATCGTATGCAGCCAACAACGGAAAGCGAGGTTGCCCCACCCTTGTCGCGTGTTGTGCGACAGGGTGGCCGGTTTTATCCCCCGTCAATATTCCGTACTTCTCAATCAGCCCTTTGCACTCCGCCTCATACAATTCGAAGTGCTTCCAGGTTTTTTCGACATCCGCCTCCTCAAAGTTGTAAACCGAGAACTGCTGCTCATCGGCCAGCCGGACATCTCCATATTTCACCAGGCCGCCTGTTGTTTTTCCGTCGGGTGTTGTTCCATCAACCAGTGACTCCCGTGCCCACACGATTTCGTAAATCGAGTCCACATCCTGCAAGAACGCTGCAATGCGCTCCAGGCCGTAAGTCAACTCAGCAGAGATCGGAAACAAATCGATACCGCCGCACTGCTGAAAATACGTGAACTGCGTGATCTCCAGACCGTCGAGCATCACTTGCCAGCCCACGCCCCAGGCACTCAGAGTTGGCGCTTCCCAATTGTCTTCCTCGAACTTGATATCGTGCGTGCGCAGGTCGATGCCAATCGCTTCGAGCGATTGCAAATACAACTCCTGCACATTCTCCGGTGGAGGCTTCAGAATCACCTGCAACTGCATGTGCTTGAACAGCCTGTTCGGGTTCTCTCCATAACGGCCATCGGCCGGGCGCCGCGACGGCTGCACATAGGCGACTTTGTACGGCTTCGGCCCGAGCACGCGCAGAAATGTCTCCGGCGCCATAGTGCCCGCGCCCACTTCCACGTCATAAGGCTGCTGCAATACGCAGCCGCGCTCGGCCCAGAAGGTCTGCAGGCGCAATATGAGTTCCTGAAAGGTCAGCGAATTGGAATTGACTGGAGACACGATGTGTTCGTGACCACGAGACCGATTATTGATTGTAAATGGAAGAGCGGAAACCGTCAGCTATGCGCTCCCCCTTCAGCAACGGTAAATGCGGGGTCGCGAGCCTAATAGCGCAGATAAAACCGATGTCATTCCGAGTCGTCGCGTCAGCGGCGGTGAGGAACCGACTTTTCGGTTAAGCGTTAATCCGTTACGTAACGCCGGTCAAACCCGGCCAATCTTTTCCATCATTCCCGCTGTCACCAGCTTCTTCTCGATATGCCGCTGCAGAATCTGAATCAACATCTTCCGGAGATCCGCGCCCTGCGACCGCGGCCAATCAGCCCCACCAAAACTCTCCACCGGCGCGCGAAACATGTGCGCGGCCAGCGCCCGCGATTCGCTCGAAATCTCCGACGACGCCAGCCGCTTGTCGTCCACGCACATCAAGCCATCAGCGAGCGCGTGAAAATAAGCCCGGCTGCCATTCAGTGCCCGGCCGCACGCAACACACTCCGTCAACTCCGGCAGAAATCCCACCAGCCGCGTCAGCCACAAATCAAAATAAGTAACCGGCATCCAGATTTCATCGCCGGTCAGCATGCGCAGCACGGATAAAGTCAGCCGGAACACGGCGTCATTCGCTTCGTGATCCGGAAGCAGTTCATCCAGCAGTTCGGCCACATGGGCCAGCGCAACTGCCCGCGCATAACCGACCTCCGAGGCGAGCGGCGATTCCAGCACCTCGCAAGCGTCCAGCCGCACCAGTTCCTGCCGCTCCCGCACGTCGTAAAATGCGCGCACGTATGTCAACGGCTCGAGCGCGCCGCCAAATCGCCGCTTCGATTTTTTGGCCGACCGCGCTACGCCCTTTACCTTACCCGCTACGCGCGTAAACAGCGTTACCAGCAAATCCGCCTCGCGGAGGGGATATGTGCGCAACACGATCGCTTCCGACTCAATCAGCGCCATCGCAATCCATCGCTAAAGCTTAAAACACAGATTGTATGGGAGAGAAAAAGATACTCGGAAGAGCCGGAAGCAATCACTGAACCCTGGTCCCACGAACCCACACAGTCGGACGCGCGGGGGGCCTGCGGCTGTTGACACCGACTCGTGGGCAAAAACTAAGGGACGATCGTGAGGGTCGAACGTCGCGGTTCCAGCCGCGAACACTAACCCATGATCGTCCCGGATCTTTCTATGAACTTACAAGCACAAATTAACGGACCAGCAACAGCAGGCGCAATACAGTGAATTCCGTATGGCGAATTCTCGCGGAAGA
>JASICF010000504.1 GCA_030044775.1 Candidatus Sulfotelmatobacter sp.
GTGTTCGAGGTTTCTACTTCGTCCTGCGTCGAGTAAATATCGAATCGGGCGCTATTGGTCACGTTAAATACGCTCCAGCGGAATTGCAGGGACTGTCCTTCCACGTGCGGAATCCCCCAACTCTTGGAAAGGTTCATGTCAAACCCGAAGTAACCATCGCCGCGGATGGTGTTCCGCCTTCCGCTTTCTCCGGGATATGCATAACTGAATCCGTTGAACGCGCAGGGTATGGCGGCGGACGCAATGCAATTATCCGGATTCTTGAATGCATTCGGAATCCCGGCAGGAATGCCATTGCCGCTGACTCCACTCGCTGTCGTGGTGCCGTTCCCGATCGTCGTGCCGGTGACGACAGGCTGCCCGGTCAAATCCGCCCATCCCATTTCATCCCAATTGGTGGGCCAATCGAGATTCATGTACACGCTGAACGGAAATCCCGAAGTCCATCGCCCCGTGCCGCCAAATTGCCATCCGCCAATGACCGCGTCGGCTGCTTTTCCAACATTGCCGGCGACGGCTTTACCGCGCCCAAACGGAAGGTTGGCGACCCAATAACCATTGATCTGATGGCGGAGGTCATAATCGCTCGGCGCGTACATTTGATTCGGCGACCAGGGATTGATGATGCTGTCGGTAAGGTACTGAACGCCGCGCTCCGCTTCCGATTCGAGGTCCATCGACTTGCTGTAGGTATAGTTGAATCCGAACAGAAGCCCGCGGGTCATCTGCCTGTGCAGCCCGACCTGGAGGGCGTTGTAGTTCGAATAGCCAATCGAGCGCCAGTCCCATAGCGAAGAATACTGGCTGTTAAAATAGCTGTTCAGGCCTGTGATGGGTTTGGTAGGCAAGCCGATGGTATCGAACAAGTAGACCGCCGAGGTCTCGTTATAAAGGTTGCAACTCGGTCCAAAGAGGTCATACATCGCAACCAGCAGGCTTGGAGTTGTCGTCGCAAAGTTGCTCGAACACAGTAGATAGGACGAAGCCGGGGTCATCATATCCGTCCAGTATTTGGCCGTCGGTCCAACTGTGGACGCGTTAATAGCGCTATCGGGAGTGCCTTGCCGCCCCAAACTGGAAAACCGGTCTGCTGCCTTGTAGTAATCGATGCCGCTTTTTGGATCCACTAGATCCATGGGCGTGGCGACATCGTCGAGAGCGAGGGTGCGGTGTGCAAAATGCCCAACGTAGGCCACGTCGAGCGTCATACGTCCCGGCAACTGCCGTTGCACGGAAAGATCAACGGCGTAGGAATAAGGAGTTTTGAGGGATTGGTCAAGGCCGTTTCCGATTGCTTCCGAGCCGGGTGGATACAGCACCGGAAACTTTGAAGGCGGAGCCGGCTCCAGGAGGCTGGCGGGAACGGTGTTTATATTGGTGAGGCGAGGAGTCGTGGCGGCCGTCAGTTGTCCTTGAGGATTCTCGAGCAGCGCGGAAAGGCCAAACGTGCCCGTCGCATCATATGTCAATGCCAGTGCCGGCCCAAAATTATCGTAGTACATGCCGGCACCCGCGCGAATCACAGTCTTGTCCTCGCCCAGGAGGGTTTTCAGAAAACCGGAATCGGCGTGCGGTGTCCATGCCAATCCTACGCGCGGAGCGAAATTCTTCGTCTGGTCTGAGTACAAGCCCGTTCTTCCATAAAACGAACCTGCAGGCTGAAATGAGATCGCCGCATCCTTGTTCGAGGGAATGCCTTGGGCCGCGTCGATGGCACGCTGATTGAACCACTGTCCCATGTTTACGTTGGGTGTCACCTCCTGGCCGTGGGTCTCGGTCATCGGCGTCATCAGTTGATAATTCAGGCCATAGGTGAACGAAATGTTCGGTCGCACACGCCATGTATCCTGAAAGAACAAACTATACGTATCGGTTGCCCAGTGGCGGGTCAGCGGGTCCCCCTGGTCAAGCGGGGTGGCGGCGGTTGTGTTGTCGATCGCATAGTTGTATCGCGAGAATCCTTCGCTGACCATGCCCATTAATGCGATTACCGGCCAGTTGTATCCCTGCTCGAAACTATCGGCGACCGCGGGAAAACAAGGTCCGGTATTCGGTGCGCAACCATTAGCGGGATTGAGCGGACTGTTCACGTTCGCAAAGCCGCTGTTTTGAACCCAGTTCGAATTTATGAATCCGCTGCTGAAGGAATTCAACTGGTTGTCGCTGCTTCGACGGATCAGAAGGATGTTCGTTCCGAACTGCAGGTTGTGCGATCCTTTCTGCCATGTGGCAGTGTCGGCAATGTTGTGTACGGGAGCGGTGAACGACGAAGAATAAACGATGGGCTGATCGAGCCCTTGAATCACCACCCAGGGCTGACTCGTGTCGCCCGGGGTGGCGACGCTCTGGTGAGTGATGCCGTAGTGGGCATTGTTCACCCACCGCGAACTGAAAACCGATGTGTAGCCGGCAACGATCCCCTTACTTACATCGACGCTTCTGAATTCTGGCGGCGTACCGGGCAGGAATGGCGGTTGATCCACTGGATCGTTTCGGCCGGCTCCGCGCAGAAACAGGGTGTGGTTGCCGTTAGCCGTAAGCTTGTAATCCAGACGTCCAATGTACCAATTCTCGGAGGTTAATTGTCTGCCCGCGAAGCGGTATCCGGCGAAATTGACCAGATTGCCGATCGTGAAGTCATTGGGCGCCGGATACGTGCTCTGAAAATACTTGAGCATCACGGGACTGGGCCCAATGTGAAGAGGATCCATCGTGGCGAGGTTCCCGGGAGTTAGCCCATAATAGCCCGCTGGAACGGTGTACGACGCTCCGCTGTTTCCGAGGACCGTCCCGCCCGGACATTGACCGGCCACATTGCATTGATATTCGACCACCCCGTCATCCAGCGATGTTGTCGGAACGTTACGCAGCACGCTTTCCTGATACGACTGCCGCTCTCCCTGATAATTGAAGAAGAAAAAGAAACG
>JASICF010000062.1 GCA_030044775.1 Candidatus Sulfotelmatobacter sp.
AGCGGTTTGCCTCTGGAGGCATTCCTACGGAACAGGAATACCGAACTTTTCAGGATTACATCTTTCGCTACCTCGTAACCGAAGGCGGCAAACTCAGCCTTCCCGTGCATATTCACACCGCGGCGGCGATCGGCGATTATTTCAATTTTTCCCAAAGCAATGTGATGGGCTTCGAAAGCGTCTTGCGCGATCCACGCTACGTCTCGACGATCTTCGTCCTGCTTCATGGCGGCTACCCGCTCGAGCGGGAAGCGATCTGGCTTACCAGCATGAAAAACGTCTATCTCGATTCTTCTTTTGAAGAACTGACGCAATACCCATCGGCATTCAAAGATATTCTCAAGATGTGGCTGGAGACCTTTCCCGACAAGATCACTTTCGGGACCGACGCTTTCCCGTACAATGACGTTCTGGGCGCGGAAGAGAGTTACTGGCTGGGAGCGCAGTCGGCGCGCATGGCCTTAGCAGCCGCCCTCGCCGAAATGATTTCGGAAAACGAAATCACGGAAACGCACGCTCTCGAAATCGCTCACGCGTTTCTGCACGATACCGCCGTTAAGCTGTACGGGGGCAGAGTTCATTGATCTGAAGAATTCAACTGAAATCAAGGCAGCCGCGTAAAAACGAAACGACCCGCGACCCAACAACAGGAAAGATGCAATGGCGAAACCGAAAAGATTGAAAAGCAAAGGCTCTTCCCGTCAAAAAGCGAAAAGCGCCAAGTCCCACTCTCGGGCAAAGCATGCCGTGACCAAGCATGCGGCTCGCAAGCAGGAACTGCAATATATCCCCTGGCACACCATTCCCCTCGAGGATTTGAATCCGTTACTGCAGCGCCAGTTCGTCGTTGGCCAGGAGATTATGCTGGCGCGCGTACTACTGAAAAAAGGCTGCATCGTCCCCGAGCACAGACATCACAACGAGCAAGTGACGTACGTCCTCGATGGCGCACTCAAGTTCTGGATTGACGGCAAGGAAATCGTGATCCATTCTGGCGAAGTCCTCTGCATTCCTCCCAACATGCCGCATAAGGCCGAGGCGCTCGAAGATACCGTCGATCTTGATGTGTTCAACCCACCGCGCGCAGACTGGATCAGCCGGAACGATCAATACTTGCGCGGCCAGAAGTAGTATCCCTTCATGTCCTCTTCCGCCACGTCTGAAAAAGATTCGACATCCGGCGCACGTCGCGTAACGTGCCGCTTCGAGTGCATCGGCTGCGGATCAATCACTCCATCGCCTGGTAACGATTTTCGTTGCCCGAAATGCAGCAATCTGCTCGAAATCACCGATGCCCGATGGAAGACTCCTCACAGCAACCCCGAATCGTTAAAGTCGCTCTGGCGCGAACGGCGATTATTAAATCAGACGGTCGATCTCAGCGGCGTGTGGCGTTTCCGCGAACTTCTGCCCGCGCCCGCGGCGGACGATCAAATTGTTACCCTCCGCGAAGGCAACACGCCAATCTATGAACTTCCGCGCAGTTCCCGCTCCACCGGCATCGCACGGCTTTACGCGAAGCATCAGGGAATGAACCCGACCGGCTCATTCAAAGACACAGGTATGACTGTCGCTGCAACCTTTGCTCGTCAGGCGGGATTCCATTGGGTCGCCTGCGCGTCTACGGGAAACACCTCGGCGTCCATGGCTGCCTACGCGGCGCGCGCAGGAATGCGCAGCCTGGTACTTGTGCCGGAAGGGAAAATTTCCTGGAGCAAGCTCTCGCAGGCGCTCGATTACGGCGCGCTCACCTGCCAGTTGCGAACTGATTTCGATGGCTGCCTGCGCCTTCTTCAGGAGTTAGTGAAGCGCGCTCCTGTCTATCAGCTGAACTCAATCAATCCTTTTCGCATCGAGGGCCAAAAAACCGCCGCCATCGAATTGCTCGAGCAACTGGATTGGGAATCTCCAGACCACGTCATCGTTCCCGGTGGCAACCTGGGTAATAGTTCCGCGATCGGCAAAGCTTTGCTCGAAATGCATAGCCTGGGCCTGATTTCCCGCCTGCCAAAGCTTTCAGTGGTTCAGGCCGAAGGCGCCAACGCCTTGGTTCGCACATTGCGCGAAACCGGCGGCAAACGGCTTGTCAGCGTACAGGCTGAAACGCGAGCCACAGCCATCCGTATCGGCAGTCCGGCGTCGTGGCAAAAAGCCGTCAAGGTTCTACAGGCAACCGGCGGCGCATGCGAAGAAGTGAGCGAAGCCGAAATCGCCCAAGCTAAAGCTGAAATCGGCCAGGAAGGCATCGGCTGCGAGCCCGCATCGGCCGTAACGCTCGCAGGGTTGAAAAAGCTGTTGCGCCAGGGTTTCGTAAAAACAAATGAGATCGTCGTTCTGCTCCTTACCGGAAACTTGCTCAAGGATCCAGACTTCACCATCGAGTTTCATCGCGGCGAGATTCCAGGCAAAGCGAACGAGGCGGGGAATAGGAATCTCAACTCGTTCCGCCATCCTCCCGTGGTTCTCGATGCGAGTCTCGACGCCGTGATGCAAACGTTGGAGCGCGCCGACAAATCCACGCCGGTTTCAAACGCAATCTCGAATGAGTAAGAAACGAAAAATTGCAAAACGTGCCGCGTCCCTCGGTCTGCGGCTGCCGGCAACCTCCGCCAATCTTGGCCCGGCCTTCGACGCAGCAGCATTGGCTTTGAATTTGTATATCTCGATTCAAGCCAAACCGGCAGAAGGCTTCTCAATCGAAGCGAAGGGCCGCGACCAAGAGATCTGTGGGGCGTCGACCGACCAGCATCTTATTCTTTCGACTTACCGGGAAGTCCTCGAACGCACCAGGAGGGATGTCGTTCCCCTCGCTCTGCGCATTCAAAACGAGATCCCAATCGGAAAAGGCTGCGGTTCTTCGGCTGCGGCTCGGCTGGCTGGGGTCGCTCTGGCGAACCATTTTGGAAGTCTGCGCTGGAACGATGAACAGATTATCGGCGAAGCTTCACGCCGCGAGCATCACCCCGATAATGCTTCTGCCTGCTGGATGGGCGGTCTCACCGTCGCGCAGATGAGCGGCGAAGCTGAAGCGCAAGTAGTGCGAATCCCGCCGAAAGGGAAGTGGCCTCTCCTGCTCGCTGTTCCGGAACGCGCCTTATCGACGGAAGAAGCTCGGCTCGTGCTTCCGACGCAGTACTCGCGCGCCGACGCGGTGACGAATATTCAGAACTCGATGCTGCTTCTCGCCGCCTTTACGCAGGGCCGCCACGATTTGTTGGGCGCCGCGCTGCAAGACCGAATTCATCAGCCTTATCGCGCGCCTCTCTGTCCTTTGCTGCCCTGCCTGTGGGAATTGTCGGGCAAAAATGGAATTCTGGGGCTGGCACTCAGCGGTGCGGGTCCGTCGGTAATTGTTTTTCTCGATCCGCTCTCATCCGCGCAGAGGGCGCGAAAATTAATCTCTACTCACCTCTCCCATAACGGGCTTCATGCAGAGCTGATTGTGACCTCGATCGCCACTCGCGGTGGCCGCGGCTGAAGCAAGGCTGCAACCTCATCGGCTGGCCGGCGGAATGATCCCATTCATGCGCAGATACTCGACCATCTGCCCGTAGTGGTCGAAGCCGTGGGACGCCACAGCGGACGCCAGCCCGAGCCGCGAAACCCTCCCTTCGCCAAACGGGCTCCTCACCGTCTCTGCAAGGTTCTTCTCATTGATCGTTTGTACCGCTTTGTGAACGTAGGCAAATGAATCGTTCAAATATTTCAAAATGTCGGCTTTCGTGGTCAGCGACGCCGGCCCCGATTCGTCGCCAATATCCACCGGTGGTTTTTCTTCAAGAATTGCCCCCGCCAGTTCGTAGTTCACGGCGGCCACGTGCTTGATCTGCTGCGCGAACGTGCGCACGCCCTTGAACTCGCCATTCGTCGGCGCGAATCCATATTTATCTTCCGGCATCGCCTCCGCTGCGGGAACGAATTCGTGCTCCAGGTTCATAACCGTGTGATCGAGTATTTCCGTAACCGATCGATGTTCTTCTTTCGGTTTTTGTCCCTGTGCGGCTCCAACCCCCGCCAGCGCCAGCCAGCACAACGTAAGCCCGGTAATTTGTTTGATCATCCCTCTCCCCCATCCAACAATATCGGCGCACTTCACTCGCCCGCCGCGTCCAGAGCGGCTTTTCCGGCAAACGGCCACTCGCCGCCTCGCCAGGATCGAATCATATAGATCGCCAGTCCCGCCAGCAAGATGACCGCCGCGTAACGAATCTCTTTCTCCCAATTCCGGCGATTGAAAAGAATGAACAGAAATCCAGCAATCGCCACCAGCGCCGGCACCGGATATAGCCACATCTTGAAAGGACGCGGCACGTCCGGCCGTGTCACGCGAAACACAATCAATCCAACCGCCTGCACCAGAAATTGCAAAATCAGCCGGATCACCACCAGCGCGGCAATCGCATCCTGCAGGCGAAGAAAGCAAAACGCCGCTGCCACCGCTCCCAGCGCCAGCAACGAAACGTGCGGAAAGCGGTATACCGGATGCACTTTGGCAAACATTTTGAAATAATTGCCGTCGAGCGCGGCCGCATACGGCACCCGCGAGTAACCGAGCATCAACGAAAACACCGAGGCGAATGCCGCCACAATGATCAATCCGGTTACCATTCGCGCCGCCCACGCGCCATAAATCCGC
>JASICF010000005.1 GCA_030044775.1 Candidatus Sulfotelmatobacter sp.
GTTCGGCGAATTCTTTGGTTGCGGCTAGCTGCCCCTTGCTGCCCTCATCCACAAAGTTGCGGACGATTTCCAGATTCTTCATGTCCTGGCCGGTAACATATTGCGGAGTGCCGGCGGCCACCAGCCGGCCCTGCGCATCCACAACATAAGGAATCAGTCCGCCGCCGCTGACTTCGTGCAGACGGCGAATCAGAAACTGCAGATCCACGACCACGCCGACCATGCCCAGAACGCGTCCATCGTAGCTGACGGGGTTGCTCACCAGCACCACCGTTCGCTGCATCTTGTCGTCCTGAACCTGAAGCGCCTGACCGGTATAGGCGCGGCCGTCGCGAGCCGCGTCAAAAGCGTGTTGAAGTTCGCGCTGCAGGAACGCATCTGGCGCAATGCGCCCTGCAGAAATACCTTTCGCATCGGAATTCAGAAGCGTGGCATACGCCAGGTCGTCGGAAGAAGAAACAAAATTCTCCAGCAATGCCCGCAACTCCGGGGCTTCAATATTCTTGTCGCCGATGTCCCCGCCGCTGGCTACCTGGACTGCCGACGACAAATTCGCCAGCATCATGCGCAGCGAGCGCTCATGTTGCGACAGGTCATCGGCCAGGGAGCGCGTAACCGTGTTCTGTAACAGCATTTCATTCGTCTTCAGGCGGTCCCGGTTAATCGCCTCCACCTGTGCCGAGTAGAAATACATGGGGACGATACTGATCACCAACAGCACGCCCAGGATGACATACAAAATGGGTATCCGGAGCGGATTTGGAGCGCTCAAGGGTGAGGCGCTTTCCTGGCGCGGCTCGACGGCGCCAGAGATCGAAGTAGCGTCGGAGGTCACGGGTATCTATAGAATTTTAATGCGCAGAGAACGCAGGTAGGCGAAAAGAGCGGCTTGCGACCGTTACCAAAGTACCAGCGAGAAGGCACTTCCGGTTTGGGTTGCCAAGAAAATAATACGGAGTTGGGCAATGCTATGGTTTCAAAGTTTCACTCTTGCCGACACGCGTCATTAGTTCATGGATGGCCTCGCGGGGAGTTTTGCCTTCATGCAGGATGGCAAACATCTGCGCGGTAATCGGCATATCTACGCTCCTTGCGCGTGCTAACTGCATAGCGGCTGTGGTAGTGAAGACACCTTCCGCTACCATTCCATGCATCCCCGCAAGAATCTCTGGCAGCTTGCGTCCGCGTCCCAGTTCGACCCCAACGGTTCGGTTGCGCGAAAGGTCACCGGTGCAAGTCAGAACAAGATCGCCCAAACCGGCGAGCCCCGCCATGGTTTCGGCTTTGCCGCCGCACGCTACAGCCAGCCGAGTCATCTCGGCCAGGCCCCGGGTAATCAGCCCCGCGATCGAGTTGTGCCCCAGACCAAGGCCGGAACAAACTCCGGCGGCGATGGCGATGGTGTTTTTCAATGCCCCGCCCAGTTCCACGCCAACAGGATCGTCGTTCGTATAGACGCGAAAGCTTGCGTCGCTGAACTCGCTCTGCACCTCGCGTGCAAGTTCGGCGTCGGCGGAAGCCACCGTGACGGCCGTGGGATCTCCTCGCGCCACTTCAATTGCGAACGAAGGCCCGCTGAGAGCGCCGACGCGGAATGGCTTGCTGTGATGCGAATCGAGCGTTTGCGCAATCACTTGAGTCATGCGCAACAACGAGTTTTCTTCTAATCCTTTCGTTGCGCTCACAATGATGCTTTCAGCCCGCAGGTGTGGCCGCATCTGCTCAAAGAGCCGACGGCAGTGTTGCGAAGGCATGACGCTCACAACGATATTTGCGCCGGATAGAGTTTCGGCCAGATTGCTCGACGGAATCACCGATTCCGGAATTTGCTGACCGCGCAGAAAAGCGTCATTCTCGTGATGCTTAGCTATCCGTTCGCGGAGTTCCTCTTCATAGACCCACAAGCGCACCCGATGGATTCCCTTGCGCCCCAGAACGATCGATAAGGCTGTGCCCCACGCGCCGGCGCCGATGACGGCAATATCGCTCATGCTCGCTTCACTCCGATCCGGCTCTCAGTGCCTGCGTAAATACGGCGAAGGTTTCCACCATGGCGAGCGATGATCAGCAGGGAAGTAGCGGCAATAAAAACGAAGGTTCGGGAGTCGCGATGTAATGCCCTGAGAGCAAAAAGCGGAAACAGAGCGACGGCGACAATTGAACCCAACGACACGTAACGAAATAGCACAACCAGCAGAGCAAAAACGCCAATTGTTAAAAGAACGGTCTTCGGCGTGATGAGCAGAAACGATCCAAATGCGGTTGCAACTCCCTTACCCCCGCGGAATCTCAGCCACACTGGAAAAACATGACCCGCAACGGCAAAGAACGCCGCTATCGCCAGCGGCTCGTAAGTTTTTATGCCGCTCATTCCGCCGGATAGTTGAGCTGCCAGCATGACTGCTGTCGCGCCCTTCAGCCCATCAAGCAAGAGCGTGAGCGCTCCCAGCCCTGGGGATCTTCGCGAAACGTTCGTGGCTCCGATATTGCCGCTGCCGCTTTGGCGCACATCTTCGCCGCGGAAAATGCGCAGTAGTAGATATCCGAAGGGAATCGACCCAAGCAGATAACTGAAACCCGCGATGAAAATCATTCTCGACACTGGAATCGATCACCGTTTACTAAAGCACGAACCCTGCCAGCTTGGTGTATTTCGAACCGCCCCGCGAAAGCTGGCTCTGGTAAAGAAAAAACTCACGCGCTGTCATTTGGCCAAACTCTGGCGCCGGCAACGCTGCCAGTTTCTGTTGCAGGTGCTGAAAGATGTGCCTTGAGATGTTGTCCTTTCTAAGCGATCCGGGGCTGCGTGCAAGTGTGAGATGAGCGTTGAAAGCATGCTCTTCCTTCGGGATTCCAAGACGGCTGAGGCTTTCATCGACTGCCGCTGCCAGAGAGCCAAGTCCACCCTCAGACTCCACTCCGATCCAAAACACCCGCGCTGATCGCGCGGTCGGAAAATATCCACAGCCGCGAAAATTTATTTCAAATGTCGAAGCCTGAACCGCTTCCAGTGCGCCTTTGATGGTTTTTACGTCATCCTCTTGCCGTTCGCCAATGAACTTGAGCGTGACATGCAGCGATTCAGGCAGCACCCATCGCGCTTCCGGAGCAAACCCCCGCACGCCTTCAAGAAAGCGAATCATTCGCTCGCGAATGGCCTGCCCGGGATCGATGGCTACGAAAAGGCGCATGCAACAGGGTCTTGACTCGGAGGATCTTTTGAAATTCGCCAATGCTTGGCGATATCACATCAATTTCCTTCGCACCATGTCGAGGGCTAGGGTACTGGCAAACCAGCGA
>JASICF010000505.1 GCA_030044775.1 Candidatus Sulfotelmatobacter sp.
AAGCTGCCAACTTTTGCGATCCTGCCGGAGCCGGCGAACTGGCTGGTGAAATTGCAAGCGATGGCATAGGGCTGGGTTGTCCGGGACGCCGCATCTCATACCCACGACAACAGAGGCATGATCCTGATGCTATGATCGGTGGACAACGGGACTGAAATTTCTCTTTCAGGCGGACCTCACGGCATGGCAATCGGAGCCCCTGGCAGTTCGACCCCTCAGTCTATTTCCCAACCCTCCTCTTCCTACACGGTTCCATTAGCTGTCGTGACCACGCTGTTTTTTATGTGGGGATCGCTGACGTCCTTGAATGATGTTCTAATTCCTTACGCTCAGCATGTTTTCAACATCAGGGTCGATGTAAGCATGTTGATTCAGACGGCCTTCTTTTCAGCCTATTTCGTGTTCTCTATTCCTGCCGCCAGGATTATCGATTGGATCGGGTATAAGCGCGCGATAATCGTTGGCCTCCTAACGATGGTGGCTGCATGCCTGGGGTTTTATCCAGCGGCCAGAATTCCCTCGTTCCCCTTCTTTCTTTTCGCCCTGATAGTTTTAGCAACGGGGATAACTATTCTTCAGGTGGCTGCGAACCCGTATGTGGCTGTGCTCGGAAAGGCCGAGACAGCGTCCAGCCGCCTGAATCTCACCCAGGCGTTCAATTCCCTCGGAACAGCGATTTTCCCATGGATTGGCGCGCATCTCATCCTGGGAACAAGCGCCGCCGCGATCGAAACAAATGTTTCTCGCGAAGCAGATGCGGTGATTAAGCTTTATGTATATTTTTTTGGTATAGCGCTGGTGCTGCTGGCCATCGCGATCGGACTATTCAAGCTACCACCAGTGAGCTCCGCCGGGCACCGCATCGGTGAAAAAGTCTCCGATTCGATATGGAAGCATCCAAATCTGGTTTTCGGTGCAATAGGAATCTTTGTTTACGTTGGAGCCGAGGTAGCGATAGGCAGCTCCATCTCGAACTACCTCGCGCTCGATAACATCGGGGGTTTTATATCGGCTTCCAGTCTTCCCGACGCGGCAGTTCGGTACCGCGCGGCTTTGGGCGATGCTGCCCGATATATCTCTCTCTATTGGTCAGGCGCGGTGGTTGGGCGTTTCATCGGATCGGCATTGCTGCAGAAGATCAAGGCAGGGAAATTATTAGCGCTTGCTGCAATTATTGCCGCTCTGCTTGTGATGGTCTCAGTCCTATCCAATGGGCACGTAGCGATGTGGGCCATCCTTTCCATCGGCTTGTTCAACTCGATCATGTTTCCGTGCATATTTACCATGGGAATTGCGGAACTGGGCCCTTTGACGGGTGACGGTTCGGGACTTTTGAATATGGCAATCGTGGGCGGGGCAATTATTCCGTACCTCGTTGGTCGGGCAGCCGTATCAATCAACAACCACTACTATCCGACGCTGATCCGGGGAGAGACTAGCTGGGGACAGGGGGTGCATTACGCGCTCGCGACTCCTGTCGTCTGCTATCTGTACATTCTTTTCTTCGCGCTGAGCGGCTCGAAGCCGAACAGTGAGAGAAAGGTACGGGCGTGACGCAATCTCAGGACGGCTGCCGGATCGCCGCTGATTCGCGCTTCCCTTCGAAGTGCGCTTCGATTTCTTCGAGCGTCTTTCCCTTTGTTTCCGGCAGGAAAAATGCGGCAGTGATGAAGTAGATCACGGTGCAACCCGCAAATCCGAAGAACATGGTCGAGTAGCCGTATTTGCCGACGGTGGGTAAGAACACGGCGGCAATTCCAGTCGATACCGCCTGGTTCAACAGCAGAGCGATGCTCATCCCGTTGGACCGGATACGCGTGGGCATCAGTTCGGAAAGTGCCAGCCAGACGCACACCCCCGGGCCAACCGCATAGAACGCCATAAAAATGAAAAGCGTGATCGCGACGAGCATCCCGTTTTGCGTTCCTGGAATCGGGGTGATAAGGGCGTTATCGATTTTCAGCGGAGATGCGCGTGCCGTTCCGAGGTCTCCGAACGGGTTGGAAAAAAACGCGACGACCTTGTTGGCAGGAAGACAGGTTGCCTGTGCGATTTCGATCGGCTTTGCGCCAACATCATCGGAGCGAACGGCGGGGCTCGAGCCGCGAAAATCCCCGCAGGAATAAATGATGACGAGCGAGGTCGGCCGATTGCTGACGGCGATGAACTTTCCAGGACCAAGATCACCGGTAGACGCGAGAAGAGCGTCGGCCGTGCTCTTGTCGTAAAGCAGCGAAAGTTTCTGGCGATCGCCAACCATGGATTGAACCGCCGAGCGGGCATCGACGCGAAGTTTTTCGGTGCTGCGGAAAAGAAATGCGGTGCAGAGCAGTGAAGCGATAATCCCCGCGGTGCCGAATGAAAGGAGGAACTTGCGGCCCTTACGATCAACGAGCACGACAGCCCCAATCGTCGTCAGAAAGTTAATGATCGTGAAGAGCACGTATCCCCAGTGCGCCTGCAGGTCGGAGAGCCCGCTCTGAATGAGGATGTTGGCGTTGTATCCGATAATCGAGTTGATCCCGGTCGCTTGATTGCAAGCGAGGATGACGCAGGCGAGCACAAATGGGATCACGTATTTGCGGCGCAGCAGGGATTCTTTGACTTTTGTACCCGCGAAAGATTGCGCCTTCTCGGCGGCAGCGGCCTGCTCTATTTCGTTTAATTCGGTGTCGGCTTGTTCCTTCGGGCGCGAGCGAAGCAGCGCCGCATACGCAGCATCACGCTTGCCGCGCCGGTAAAGCCAGCGCGGCGATTCGGCTACCATCATGCTGCCGATGACAAACAATGCTCCCGGCGGGAGCGAGACCCAGAAAATACTGCGCCATGCCGCATCTTTAAAGCGAAAGAGCCTGGCCGCGTCTCCCAATTTGGCGACTTCCTCGACGCGCAGGCTGAAGTACATTCCCACGACCGCCGCAGCTACAATGCCAAGTGTAAGCAGCCACTGAAAGATGCCGGTGCCTTTGCCACGCGAAGAAGCGGAAAGGCACTCGGCAAGATAGAGCGGAACTACAACTCCGATCAGTCCGGCGGAGATTCCTTGCAGCAGACGACCGAGAACCAGTGGTTCGTAACCGTGAGCCAGGGCGATTACCGGAATACTGACGACAAAGAGAACGCCGCTGAGGGTCATGAGCAGCCGGCGGCCCATCCAGTCGGCGAGCGCGCCAGCGAACAGAGTCGAAATCACGCTGCCCAAAAGAACGGCGGCGACCACGATCGAAAGCTGCCCCGCATTCAGCCCGGAAGTGGTTTCCAGATAAGGCAGGGCGCCAGCGATAATGCCGACATCGACGCCGTAGAGCAAACCGCCGAGGCCGGCCACGAGAAGCAGAAAACGGTTGTAGGTTGCGGTTGACACTTTCCAAGTGAGGGTAACAGGGGAGGATACTACGAGAAAGTGGTTGGACAGGATGATTGTTTGGGAAACAGTTCCTTGGTGCAATCTCACGGGTGCCTTGTGCGAGATGCCTTCGTGTGCGAAGGCACACGCCCTCAAGTTACGCGATAGCGGTGAAGCAATCGATGCTGGTTCTCTTATTGCTGGAGAATCTGTCCGGCTTTGGGATGAACAACTTCGTTGTTGATGGTGCCCGCATCCCAGCTGCCTCCCAGCGCTTTTACCAAATACACCGAACTAACCATCTGCTGGCCGAGAAGCTGCGTTCGCAATCGTTCGTTGCTCAGTAGCGTCGTCTGCGCGGTGATTACGTCCAGATAGTTGGTCACTCCGCCGACGTAACGATCGTTGGCAATGGCCAGGGCGCGGCGAGCGTCGTCGACAGCGGTACCTTGTGTTGAGATCGCCTGCGAAAGGGTGGCGAGATTGCTGATGCCATCTTCGACCTGCTGGAAGGCGGTCAAAACCGTTTGCCGGTAGTTTGCCACAGATTGATCGTAAGCGGAGCGGGCAGCGGCGAGATTTGCGCGGTTTCTTCCTCCTTCAAGGATGGGCTGCAAAGCATCGGCTCCAATCGACCAGAAAAGGCTGGGCGCGTTCAGAAGATTGGTGATCGAAGTGCTTTGCCAGCCGCCGCCAGTGTTGCTGATCTCGATGTGCGGATAAAATGCGGTGCGGGCGATACCAACCTGGGAATTCTGGTAAGCCATTTGCCGCTCGGCGCTGGAAATATCGGGACGGCGCTCCAGCACATCCGACGGAACACCGAGCGGGACAGGCGGAGGCGTGGCCGTCAACGGCAAGACTGGAACGGTGAAGCTGCTCGCCGACTGGCCAAGTAACGCGGCGATCGCATGCTCGTATTGTTCGCGCGATTGCTGAACAAGCGAAAGTTGCGCGATGCTGGAATCAAGCACGGTAGCTTGTTGCGCGACTTCCAGTCCGCTGGCGATGCCACCTGAGTGGCGTTGATTGACCAGATCGAGACCCTTGCGTTCGTAACCTACAGATTCCTGCACAACCTTGTATTCCGCATCGAGTTCTCGCAAGGAAAAATAGTCGGCGGCGAGTTCAGCGGTAAGGACTAATTGTGCGTTTTGCAGATCAGCGGCGGTCGATTGCAGGGTTGCATTGGCAGCTTCCACACTGCGGCGCACGCGCCCGAAAACGTCAGCTTCGTAGTTAATGCTGAACGGGATCGTGAAGACACTTTGTGTATACGGAGGAACGGGCTGAACAACCCCGTTAATGATTGTCCGCGCTTCGCCGTTCAAGGGGCGATTGCCGGATCCACGTTCGCGATAGGCGCTGGGATCGACCGAGAACTGAGGAAAGAAATCAGCGGTTGCGACGCGGGCGAGCGAACGCGCTTGATCGAGACGATCGCGCGCAGCCAGCAAAGATTGATTCGCTCTCAACAACTGTTGTTCGTAGTCGTCCAGACTGGAATCGTCGTAAATCTGCCACCATGCTCCCTTGGGGATCGCATCCTTTGGAGCGGCCTGTTGCCAGGGAGGTTGCGTTTTCCACGCGTCGGGCGCCGGCGTTGGAGCGGCGGGACGACTGTACCTTGGACCGACGGTGCAGGCTGCAGCGAAAACGAGCGAGCCGATCCCAATCAGAATTGCAATGCGCGTCACTGGCCGCTGCCTTTCGGATTGGCGGGTGGATTCGCTGGCGGCTGGGCTGGCGATGATTGGGCGACGTTGACCTGTTCGCCATCTTCGAGCGAATCGGGAGGATTAATAACGACACGGTCGGTCGCAGCGACGCCGCCAAGGACTTCCAGGCTGGTGCCAAAGTCGCGGCCAATATTAATAGCTCGCAACTCGATCTTGTTGCCCGAGCCAATAACGGCGACTTGTGCTCCCTGAGAGCGGAAGAGCATAGCATTGACCGGGACAGTAACTTTATCCACATTGGAGCCGACCGAGAAGTGAACCTCACCGAAAGACCCAGGCAGGAGGCGATTATCGGGATTCGGTACATCGACTTCAGTCAAGAGGGTACGCGTGTTGGTATCGATTGCATCGGCGGTCCGAGCAACGCTGGCGGTAAATTTCTGCCCGGGAAATTCCTGCAGGGTGATGAACGTTTTTTCGCCAACTTTGATGAAAGGCGCGTAGGCCTGTGGCACGCTGGTAAAAACGCGAAGAGGGTCGACGCGGGCCATATTGAAAAGTTGCCGGCCCGCGCCGCCATCCCCGGCATTGATGAGCGCGCCAGGATCAACCAGACGGCGCGTGAGCACGCCGCTGAACGGCGCGTAAACCTGCTTGAATCCTTCGAGCTGCTCGAGACGCTTGACGTTGGCGTCAGCAGCCGCGAGATTGGCTTGTGCCTGGCGGTATCCGCTTTCCTGCTGGTCGGCTTCCTGCGCGGAGACGGCGTCGGTATTGCGCAATTTTTCCCAGCGATCAGCCGTGATTTTCGCGAGCTGCAATTGCGCCAGAACCTGCTGCCGTGTTGCCCGCGCCCGATTAAGTTCCTGATCGATTTCGGGAGTGTCGATCGAAGCCAGCAATTCTCCTTTATCTACGTGACTTCCGATGTCTTTATACCAACGGATCAAATATCCATTTGTGCGCGCGTAGATCGGCGATTCGACATACGCAAGCAGAGAACCGGGCAAGATCAATTCTTCATCCGCCTTCTCCTTTTGTGGATAGGTGAATGCGACGGTGGGAACGGTCTCGAGTTCGGTTTCCTTGGCAAGGGCGCGTTCGTGGGTCATGCGGCCAAGCATGGTCAGGCCGCCGGAAATAACCAGGACGGTAAGTAAAACGCCCACCAATATCAGAGCTTTGCGCAAGGGCGCAGGTGGAACTTCGGGTGGACGCTGAATCGTGGGCGGCTGATGATGCGAGCGCCTCTGAATCTCTTCGATCTCCAGATCGCGCTGGGCCTGCGGGCTGAGATGGCGAGGTTCTTCATTCGGATCGGGCTGCGGCTGATTGCCGTCGTGCCCATTTCCAGATGAGTGCGAGTCGGTTTGTCGTTTTGGTTTAGTCTCCTCAGTCATTCTCCGCTCCACCTAGTTCGCCCCGGAATGCCCGAAATACTGTCCTTTATTAGATTCATTCTTTCATGCACCCATGCCTCGCGGAAAGACTAGCCGCGCTCCGCGCGCTTTGCCTCACGGCGGCCGTGAAATACGGCAAAGACGCTTGGCACGAAAAACAATGTCGCGACAGTAGCAAAAAGCAGGCCGCCAATTACGGCGCGGCCAAGCGGAGCATTCTGCTCGCCGCCTTCGCCAAGGCCGAGTGCCATCGGCACCATGCCGATGATCATGGCCAGTGCCGTCATCAGCACTGGACGTATGCGCGTATAACCAGCCGCAACCGCGGCGCGCACCGCGGGTACGCCTTCATCCATTTGTTCGCGCGCAAAGCTGACCATCAGAATCGAGTTCGCCGTGGCGACGCCCATGCACATGACCGCGCCCGTAAGCGAGGGTACGCTGAGCGTGGTGTGCGTAAGCAGCAGAAACCAGCAAATCCCGGCTAGCGCTCCCGGCAGTGCAGCAATGATGATGAAAGGGTCGAGCCACGATTGAAAATTGATGACGATCAGCAAATAGACAAGCAGAATCGCTCCGGCCAATCCCGCACCGAGACCGATAAACGAAGCTCGCATGGTGGAAACCTGGCCGCGAACCGTAATTTGCGTGCCGCGCGGCAAGTGACTTTCAAAATTCTTTAGGACCTTGTTGGTATCGGCCGCAACTGCTCCTAGATCGCGGTCCTGCGTGCTCGAGTAAACATCGATCACGGGTTGCACATTGTAATGGTTCACGCTGGCAGCAGTAGTGACGGGAGTTACCGCGACCAGATTGCCCATCAGTTGCGGCCCTTGCTGCGAATCAACAGGGATATTCAAGAGATCCTGCAGATTTGT
>JASICF010000506.1 GCA_030044775.1 Candidatus Sulfotelmatobacter sp.
CGATTGAATCAGGCCGCTATCGACGCTGGACGCCATACCTGCGGGCGCGATGTGATCTCGCTCAGCGTGGGAACGGCGTTTTGCCCCGAAGATGGATACGATGTCAATTCCCTGCTCGCCGAAGCCGATCGCCGCATGTACTCTGTAAAGCAAGCTCACCACGCACAGTGCGTTGCCGGGCGCGATGCGCTGGCTCAGGGCGCCGCAGGAAAATAAATGCGTTCTTTGCGCTGGAAAATCGCCGCGCGCGCCTTGACTCTGCTGGCAACCGTTTTGCTCGGCGGATTGCTTTCCGCCACCCTGGTTCGGCTAGCCCCAGGTTTCGACACCGACGAGAGAGTGCTTGATCCGCACCTGAACGCCGCGAGCGTGCAAGCGCTGCAGAATGCCCGGCATCGCAATGACAACATCTTTTATTTCTATTGCTCGTACCTAGACCGAGCGGCTCATGGCGACTTGGGCACGTCGGTGTCTCTCGGGCAGCCGGTGCGCGTGTTGTTGCGCGAACGGCTTCCGCTCACTGTGCGGCTGGTGGGTATCGGTCTCGGGCTTTCCTGGATTTTTACTTCGATGCTCGCGCTGGTGGCGGCGTGGCTTCGGCTCTCAATTTACGACACCATTACGACGATCGTAAGCGGAGGCCTGCTTTGCCTTCCGGCGGCGGTGCTGGCTCTGCTCTCGGTTCTCTGGAACGTGCCGGGATCGATTGCCATCGCCCTCATCGTTTTTCCCCACACGTACCGCTACGCATTCAATTTGCTGATGAAAATCTATTCGCGGCCGCACATTCTCGCCGCCCGCGCACGAGGATTGAGCGAAGCTCGCATTCTGCTTTGTCATGTCGTCCCTGTTGTAATACCGCAGATGCTCGCCCTGGCCGGTGTATCGGTCAGCATTGCAATCGGAGCAGCCATCCCGGTGGAAGCGCTATGCGGCTTGCCCGGCGTCGGAGCGCTCGCATGGCAGGCCGCGCTGGCTCGCGACTTGCCGCTGTTGGTGAACGTCACGATTCTGGTGACGCTGGTAACCTTGCTGGTAAATTCCAGCGCAGATGTAATCGGTTCTATGTTCCGCGGGCAGGAAGCATGAGGCTGGGGAGAATACTGTCGTTGGCGGTCCTCGCGCTGGTGCTTGGCGCCTCCATCGCGGCAAACTGGCTGGCCCCCGCGGGATATGCAAAACAATATCGCGAGGCAACCGATGCGCCGCCATCGGCCGCGCACTGGCTGGGAACCGACGAACTGGGTCGCGATCGCTTTGCGCGAGTCTTGTACGGCACGCGAATTTCGTTGCTGTTAGCTCCGGCAGCCGCGCTGCTCTCAACTTTGCTGGCCGCTCTGATTGGTGGCCTCGCAGGATATCTGGGAGGCGTTTGGTCGCGAATTGCCATGGCTGTGACGGATTTGTTTCTTTCGCTGCCGTGGCTTTTCCTGCTGATCACGGTTCGTGCCTTGATGCCGCTGGATGTCTCCCCGTTCGTCTCGGTCCTTGTGACCTTTCTATTGCTGGGGCTTCTCGGCTGGACGACGGCGGCGAGAGTACTGTGCGCGAGCGCAGCGTCCGTGCGCAACTCAGATTATGTCCGGCAGGCGAGAGCCGCAGGAACCTCGGGCCAACGATTGTTCTGGGTGCATGTGGTGCCCAATCTGAAGCCTGTGCTCCACGCGCAGTTCTGGATTTCGATTCCGGTTTTTATTTTGAGTGAGGCTAACCTGGGGATTCTTGGCCTTGGCGTCGCCGAGCCGATGCCTTCGTGGGGAAGCCTGCTGAAAGAACTGGAGAGCCTGGTTTCGGTCGGGGCCGAACCGTGGAAATTTGTTCCGCTGGTTTTGCTCGTATTGGTCGTCACCTCATTTCAGGTTTTGCTGTCAAGGCAGGAAGACGCGGCGGCATGAAGATTCGTAATTGCAACTCTGGAGAAATTGCCGCGCTGCAAAGCGCAGTTGCGGTCACAGTTATATCGCTTGGAATGATGGTTGGCTTGGCGGCGGCGCAAGGCGGCCAGCTACGATTCTGCCTGCACAACGAGCCGAAGACGTTCAATCCTCTGCAGGTAGACGACGACGCGGCGGCCGCTATCCGTTACCTGACTGGAGGCGTGCTGATCCGCCTGAATCGCCAGACGCAGCAGCTCGAGCCTGAGCTAGCCGAGTCGTGGAAAATTTCGAAAGACGGCCGGGAAATCTCATTCAAGTTGCGCAGTGGAATCGTATTCTCGGATGGCACGCCTTTCACGGCAGAAGATGTTGCCTACACCATGCAGGAATTGATGGATCCGGCGTTGCATTCGCCGACTGGCGATTCGTTCCGCTCGGGCACGGGAAAAGTTGAAGCCAGAGTCATTTCTCCAACTCAGATTTCGATACGGTTTCCGGCGGAGGTAGCGGGACTCGATCGCATGTTCGATCAAGTTTCGATTCTTTCCCAGAACTCGCCGAAAAAGGAAATGGCGGTGCTCGGACCTTTCATGGTGGCCGATTACAAACCCGGAGCGTCCGTGCTGCTGCAGCGAAATCCCAATTATTGGAAAAAGGATGAACAAGGCCGCAGGCTGCCCTATCTGGATTCGATTCTGCTTAACATTCAGCCCGACCGCGACGTCGAAATGCTGCAGTTCAAGCGCGGAGAACTGGATCTGATCAACACGCTCGACAGCGAATATTTCGACAAACTAGCGGCCACTTCGCCACAGGTCGTGCACGACGCGGGCCCGTCGCTCGATAGCGAGCAACTCTGGTTCAATGAAGTCTCCAGGGCGCCAATTGCAGCCTACAAGAAAGATTGGTTTCGTTCCGCGGAGTTCCGGCGGGCTATTTCGGAAGCGATTAATCGTGAAGATCTGAGCCGCATCGTTTATCGCGGGCACGCTCAGCCGGCAATGGGACCATTTTCACCGGCCAATAAATTTTGGTTTAACGCCACCCTGAAACCGCCGGTCTACAGCCCTGACGAAGCACTGAAGGCGCTTGCCGCGGAGGGTTTCCGTCTGGAAAACGGCGCCCTCAAGGACAAGAGCGGGAACATCGTGGAATTTTCCATCATTACCAACGCAGGTAATAAGGCGCGCGAGCGCATGGCGGTGCTGATTCAGGATGACCTGCAGAAAATTGGCATCCACGTCAATGTGGTTACACTCGACTTCCCTTCCCTGATCGAACGGATGACCCAGAGCTTCGACTATGACGCCGTCATACTTGGCCTTACGAATGTTGACCTCGATCCGAACGAGGAGATGAATGTCTGGCTGAGTTCCTCCGGCAATCATCAATGGAATCCGCAGCAGAAGACGCCGGAAACAGTATGGGAAGCGGAGATCGACCGGCTCATGCGCGTGCAGGCTTCTTCGAACGATCCGAAAAAACGTAAAGCTGCATTTGACCGTGTGCAGGAAATCGTTGTCGAGGAGCAGCCGTTCATTTTCCTGATTAACAAAAATGCGCTTTCGGCGGTGTCAGTCAGAGTACATGGCGCGGCGCCGGTAATTTTGTCGCCGCAGACTTTCTGGAACGCCGAACGGCTTGCGGTATCGGGAAATTAGTATGAGTAAGTTGTCAGTTCCCAGTTCACGATTGCTTCTCTCGTACCACTGATAACTGTACCCAAAGGGTGACAGCGGCGCACTGAATGCCGAAGGAACAGATGAACCCGGAAATGCAAAATGGCGTCCTGCTGTCTGCCCACCTGACCGTGCGCTACACGGGCAAGGAGCCGGTCCTTCGTGACGTCGATCTCGAAATCCGCGAGGGCGAGGTGCTGGGACTTGTGGGACAAAGCGGCTCAGGGAAAAGCACGCTGGCCATGGCGATTCTCGGCCTGCTGGAGAAGAAGCGCGCCCGTGCCGAAGGCTCAATCCGATTCCAGAACGTAGACCTTCTTAATCTTCCAGAGCGCGAATTGCGCAGCCTGCGCGGGCGCACAATTTCGCTGGTTCTGCAGAGTCCGCTGTCATCCTTGAATCCCGCTCTCAGGGTTCGAACCCAGCTCGACGAAGCCTGGCGGGCTCACGCCACGGGCACAAGCGCGGATTGCAAGAACGCAATTCGGGCGTCCCTGCGCGGCGTCTCTTTGCCCGACGATCAAGAGTTCCTTCGCAAATATCCCTCGCAGATGAGCGTGGGCCAGGCGCAGCGAGTCTTAATCGCCATGGCCGTGATGCATCGCCCGGCGCTGCTAATCGCCGACGAGGCCACCAGCGCACTGGACGTAATCACGCAAGCGGAAATCCTCGCTCTGTTTCGCAGCCTGAACCGGTCGATAGGGACAGCCAT
>JASICF010000063.1 GCA_030044775.1 Candidatus Sulfotelmatobacter sp.
CGCTTTTTGGTTTTCTGCTTCCCGTCCCCTGGCTCGGCGATCGCGCCGATCGCCTGGCCATTCTCGCTCTCACTTTGTACGCGCTGCTTCCCATCATTCGCAACACCTACACCGGCATTCGCGGCGTCGATCCCGCCGTGGTCGAAGCTGGCCGCGGCATGGGCCTCACCACAAATCAACTTCTGTTTCAGGTCGAATTGCCGCTGGCTTCGAGCATCATTGTTTCCGGTATTCGCATCGCAGTGGTGATCTCAGTGGGATTGGCTACGATCGCCGCCGCCATCGGAGCCGGCGGTCTAGGCGAATTCATCTTTCGCGGCCTGGCCATGGTCAGCAATCAGTTGATTCTTGCTGGAGCGATTCCCGCGGCTATTCTGGCCCTGGCGGCCGATTTCGCTCTGGGTTGGCTCGAGAGGCGCTTACGTCCGCGATGAGAAGACACCGGCAGACTTGGCATTGGTTCACCCTGAGCCACGGCTTCATCGAAACGCCATCAAAGCCGACAAAAGCCAAAGCTATATGCGCCGGTGTTTGTATCTGCGCCGCTTTCTTCACTTCATCCTGTGCTCCATCGCACTCCGATCGAATCGTCATCGGTTCCAAAAACTTTACTGAGTCGCTGATGCTCGGCGAACTGATTGCGCAAGAGATCGAAGCCCGTTCGCCTTTAAAAGTCGAGCGCCGTTTCTATCTCGCTGGAACCTATATTTGCCAGCAGGCGATTCTGGCCGGCCGCGTCGACATCTATCCCGAATACACCGGTACCGCGCTCACCGCGATTCTCAAAGAAAAAGCCGGCGGCGACAAAGCCGCCGTCTACCGGCGCGTGAAGCAGGAATATGAAAAGCGATTTGGCCTCACGCTCGGGCCCCCGTTTGGCTTCAATAACACGTTCGCTCTCGAAATCCGTGGCGAAGATGCCCGCCGCCTGCAACTGCATACGCTCTCTCAAGCGGCGCAATACACGCCGCAATGGCGTGCTGGTTTTGGGTACGAATTCATGGAACGACCCGATGGTTACCGCGGACTCGCCGCCGCTTACGGCCTGCACTTTGCCGCGCCGCCGCGCATCATGGATCTCGGCTTGCTCGCGCCCGCTTTGAAAGCTCACCAAATCGATATTGCCGCCGGCAACGCGACCGACGGTCTGATCCCTGCATTCGATCTCTTCGTTCTCGAAGACGACCGCCAGTATTTCCCGCCCTACGAAGCAGTCGCCGTGGTTCGGCAGCAAACGATGCATCAGTATCCCGAGGTTGCGCAGGCGCTGGCCGAGTTAGGGAACAAGATCAGCGATCGGGAGATGCAGCAGTTGAATTACGCGCTTGACGGCCAGCACCGCGACGCCAAAGATGTCGCGCATGAATTCCTGGTCAGCAAAGGATTACTGCCTCACTAAGGGCTCAACCCTTGGGGGTCGAGGGCCAATCGAAGCTACTTTTCCTGCAAGAATTTGCATGGTGCTAAATCCCAGCCAGGCATGCGTATCCTCGCAAGCTCCACCGGCATCACAAACGCAGGCGGGCGCAGTTTTTGAGAGTGCGTCTGTGGCACAAACGATGCACTCCAGGAAAGATTGTTTTCGCAGCGACCAAATGCAAGAGTTCGTCATCTATTCAGAGATCAGACCGAAGCCGGATTGCGCCTGAACGCGCGGAAGTAGATAGTACCAGTCAGTCGGAGGGTCTCCATGCCCATGCCAGCCACGCAGAGCGATCTCGCCGTTATTCACGACGTCGATCGTCGCGATCTTCTTGATCGACTCGTAATTGCGCGCCAGCGTGCCGACGAGTTGTTTGCCGTTGTTAAGCCCGATTCGCTTTATGAGCGTCCCATTGCCGAGCGGCATCGCATCGTTTTTTATATCGGGCATCTGGAAGCATTCGATTGGAATCTATTTCGCGGCCGCGTCTTCAATCGTGACAGCTTTCATCCCGGCTTCGATCGCCTCTTCGCTTTCGGCATCGATCCTGTCGGTGGTGGCTTGCCCCGCGATCAGCCATCCGACTGGCCTTCGATTGCCGCGGTTTGCGATTATGTTGCCCAAGTGCGGAATATCCTGGATGACGAACTGGCTGATGCCCTCTCGGTTTCTTCCGATCGAACATTTGACGGTTTCCCGCTCAGCACTCTGCTCAATGTAGCCATCGAGCATCGGCTCATGCATGCTGAAACGCTGGCCTACATGGTGCATCAGTTGCCGCTGGATCGAAAAATTCCCCAACCTGATGCGCTGAACTTTGATTCTTCTTCGCTTGTTGGCCACAGCGTTGATATTCCCTCCGGCTCGATCACGCTCGGCCTTTCCCGTTCGAGCGGCGTCTTCGGCTGGGACAATGAGTTCGAATCTAATGTCGTCAACGTTCCCTCCTTTGCCATCGATGAGCACAAAGTGACGAACGGCGATTATCTCGATTTCATCGCTGATGGCGGATACGACGATCGTGAATTCTGGATTGACTCCAACTCAACCCACGATCGCGAACAAGATCGAAACTGGAATTGGAAATCGGAGCACAGAATTTCTCATCCTGCTTTCTGGATTCGCCGCGGCAATGGCAACAGCAACAACGACTGGTTCTATCGCACCATGTTCGAGGAAATTCCTTTACCGAAAAACTGGCCGGTCTATGTGAGCCAGGCGGAAGCGAAAGCCTACGCACGGTGGGCAGGGAAGCGGTTGCCTTCCGAAGCCGAATGGCAGCGCGCCGCTTACGCGACTCCGGGCGGCGAAGAGCGAGATTATCCCTGGGGCAATCAGGCTCCCACTGCCGATCTGGGCAACTTCGACTTTGCCAACTGGAGTCCGGCTCCAGTAAACGCCTTTCCTCGCAATCAGAGCGCGTTTGGTGTCCACGGCATGCTCGGCAACGGATGGGAGTGGACTTCAACTGAGTTTTCCCCATTTCCCGGCTTCCAGCCATTTCCGTTTTATCGCGGTTATTCCGCCGACTTTTTCGATGGCAAGCACTTCGTCATGAAAGGCGGGTCGGCGCGCACGGCTGCAACCATGCTGCGCCGCACTTTCCGTAATTGGTTTCAGCCACATTATCAATACATGTACGCGGGATTTCGCTGCGTGCGCCAGCCTTCGTCCGGAGACCGGTCTTCAACCTAGCCAATAAAAAGAAGATCGTCACAAGGAGAACGAACCATGCTTGTCCACGCGATCACCGCGAATATCGATTACGAATTTGCCGCCGATGTACGCGCAGGACTCACCAAGCCCAAACAAAAGGAGTTGCCCTCGAAGTATTTGTATGACGAAGTCGGCTCGGCTTTATTCGAGGTGATCAGCTACCTCCCCGAATACGGTCTCACGCGCGCCGATGAGCGCCTCTTGCAGCGGCATAGCAATGACATTGTCGAACGCCTTCCCGGCCCCGTTTCTGTGGCGGAACTGGGCAGCGGCAGCGGCAGGAAAACTCGCCAGATTCTCGAGTCGCTTTGCCGCCGCCAGCGTACCAGTTACTATCCGATCGAAATTTCCCGCTCCGCTCTCGTCATGTGCGAGCGCGAACTCAGCGACATCGATTCCATCAGCATTCTCGGTTTCGAGCGCGAATATCTCGATGGGTTGCTCGAAGTCGCTGCCCAGCGCCGCGCTGGCCACCATCTTCTCGTGCTCTTTCTCGGCAGTACCATCGGCAATTTCGATCGCCCCGCAGGCGTGCAGTTCCTCGCCGAGGTTCGCGGCATCCTTCAACCCGGCGATTCTCTGCTGCTGGGCACGGATCTCGTGAAGTCGAGCGCCGAATTGCTGGCTGCTTATGACGACGAGCTCGGAGTGACTGCCGCGTTCAATCTGAATCTGTTGGTTCGCATCAATCGCGAACTCAGCGCCGATTTCGACCTCTCGCACTTTGAGCACGTTGCCAAAATCAATCATTGGGCCCGCAGCGTGGAAATGCATCTGCGTTCCACGCGCCGGCAGAAGGTACACATTCGCGCCGCCGAGCTTTCCGTGGATTTCGCCGAAGGCGAAACTATCTGGACCGAAAGCAGTCACAAGTACTCCCTGGAAGAGGTCGTGCAAATGGCGCGCGCCACAGGCTTCCGCTGCGATGCGCAATGGGTCGACGATCAATGGCCATTCGCCGAGAATCTGCTGATTGCTGAGTAAGTTCAGGCAACTCAGAAAGTTTCTCGAGTCGTCTGCAGCGGCCCGCAAGTTTTTCTTCCGAGGTAAAACTTTGTAAATCGCCGCTTCGAGACCCTAACCGACAAGGTAAAGTAATAACTGATGAAGCTCGGTAAAACCTCCGGCGGATCGCACCTACTTCGGCTTGCGTTGATCTTCTCGATCGCCGGAGCCTTTTCACTCCTAGCTCCGTCTTCCAAGGCCGGGTCTGCTCCTCAAGCTCAGTCGTCTGCGACTCCTGCCTCGACCCGTCACATCGGCGCAGTCAAAGCCATCAACGGGACAACCATAACGCTCACGCCCGACACCGGCTCCGATCTGACCATCTCAGTGCAGCCCACTACGCGACTGCTTCGCATCGCACCCGGGCAGAAGGATCTGAAGAGCGCGACGCCGATTCAGTTCCCAGAATTGCAGGTTGGAGACCGCATTCTGGTCGCGGGCAAACCCTCTGATGACAACGCGTCCGTGCTCGCCACGACGATCGTTGTCATGACCCACTCCGATATTGCCGCGCAGCATCAGCAGGAATTGCAGGACTGGCAAAAGCGTGGTGTGGATGGCCTGGTCACTGCCGTCGATAGCGCCGCAAGTACCGTCACGATTTCATCTCGCGGCAAGCCCGTCATCATCCATTCTTCGCCGAACACGATCATTCGGCGCTACGCCCAAGATTCGGTGAAATTCGATGACGCCAAACCCAGCACCCTCACAGCCATTCACGCCGGTGACCAATTGCGCGCACGCGGCGAGCGCAGCGCCAATGGGGGCGAACTCACCGCAGACGAAATCGTTTCCGGAGCTTTCCGCAATATTGCCGGCATGGTGAGTTCAGTCGATCCAGGCGCGTCGACGGTCACAGTGCACGATTTGCTGTCTCAAAAGAATGTCACTCTCAAAATCGCGGCGGATTCGCAGCTTCATGCGTTGCCTCCCGAGATGGCGCAGCGAATCGCCATGCGGCTGAAGCGTGCGGGCGCCGGTGGCGCGCCTTCTGGCCCGCCTGCTGGCAATCCTCAAAACGCGAACCCGCCACCAAGTCCGCCTGCTGGACCAGAAGACTCTGGCGCGCCCAGGCATCTCGGCGGCCCTCCTGATCTGCAGCAAATTCTGAGTCGCACTCCGGTTGTTGCTCTCAGCGATCTGCACAAAGGCGAAGCTGTGGTGGCGCTTTCCACCGAAGGCGCTGCCGATGCGGGAACCGCAATTACTTTGCTCACCGGCGTCGAGCCAATCCTTGAGGCTGCGCCCAATGCAAGCGGAGCCTCGATCCTTACACCGTGGAGTCTTGGCGCGCCCTCGGGCGATGCTGGCGGGCCCTAATTCTCGTGACCAGCTTGGCTGGAGCTAACTTCCTTATTCAGGGTATTCTGAAGGGTTGCAAATCTCTGGCGTAGCCCCGCCTTAAGGGTTCTCGATTCGTTTGTCGCCTTCTCCCATTACACGACGCAAGTTTCTGTTTTCCGCCGCCACAGCCGCCGCAGCCTGTGCCGTCGCCGTGGCTGGGGATGGAATTCTATTCGCGCCCAATTTCCCCCGCATTGTGCGCCGCGAGTTCATGCTGTCGCGGCTGCCCCAGCGAATGGATGGCCTCACCATCGCCCTGCTCAGCGACTTCCACTACGATCCAGTTTTCTCAGTGCATCCCCTGCGCGCCGCCATTCCCCTCGTGAATAATCTTCATCCTGACTTGGTCGTCTTAACGGGAGACTTCGTTTCGGCTCCGGATTTCGGCGACCCGCGAAAAGGCGCGTTCGCCGCCGAACCCTGTGCTCAGTTGCTTCAGCAGATGACTGCTCCTCACGGTTTGTGGGCGGTCCTTGGAAATCATGATAACGATACCGATCCCGAGCACGTCACCCACGCACTCGAGGCGGTCAATATTCACGTGTTGATCAACGAATCCCAGCCCATCGAGCAAGACGGTGCACGCTTCTGGCTCTCCGGCGTCAACGACGTCTTCAGCCACGATGCGGATGTACCGAAAACACTACAAAGCGTGCCGGCAAATGAATCTGTCGTTATGCTGGTCCATGAACCCGACTTTGCCGATATCGTTTCTCGATATCCCGTCGACCTGCAACTGTCCGGGCACTCGCACGGGGGACAGATCAGGATTCCGTTTCTGCCCCCGCTCTATTTGCCGCATTGGGCGAAGAAGTATATCTGGGGCACCTATCACGTCGGCGCTCTGACGCTCTACACGAATCCCGGCCTCGGGACGATAGAAATTCCCATGCGCCTGAATTGTCCGCCGGAAATCACAGTTGTGACGTTGCGTTCGCCAAAGGCATAAATGCAACCGATGCTCACCTCACCCGATAGATATCCCTGCGGTTGGCGGCAATCCCTAGCACGAAATGTGCAATTGCCTTCATCTTTGACCTCGATTTCCTGAGCAATCGTCCGCTGAAACGATTCATGGCAATCTGTTTATCGCCGCTCGAAGTTTCGGCCTTGCAGTTGCTGTGCGCAACCGGATAAATTGCTTTGCCTGACTGTTTCGAGCTTTATTCCATGACTCACCGCATCCGGCCTTGTTTCCCGGTATTCCTCGCCATCGGCGTTAGCTTTGCCTCCGTGTCACCTCCGTCCCCGCAGCTCCGCCAACTGAACTTCCGCGACCGCGAACGCCAGATTTGGATGGTGCCAGCCCGTGCCGCCGAATACAGTCAAGTCCCGCACGAAAGCGGACGTCCCCGCTGCTCCGGCGTCGCGGAGCCGCAGGCCTTGACCACGCCTGATCCTTTTCTGACGGCTCTCGGCCAGGAACTGAAAGTTAAGGTCAACTTCATCATCGGCACTGACGGCCGGGTACACAGCCCACTTATTCTGCAGAGTGGCGGCCGGCTCGCTGACCGCGATGTTCTCAGAACCGTACGGATCTGGCGCTATCGCCCGGCCACTTGCAACGGAGTTCCCACAGAGGCCGAAGGCAATGTGGAGTTTTACCGCCCTTGAATTTGCCCGCCGTGGTCTAAAATGATCCATGAACGGAAAAGCCGGAATCGTGGACAAAAATAAAGACGAAAAAACCAGGGCGAACGATGCAGTGAAGTCCTCCGTAGCGGCGGCAAGCCCGGAAAGCGGCCTGCCGCAGATTGGGCCTTACAATCGAGCGCTCGGTGAAATCTATCAGCGTCTCTATCCTGAGATCCGCCGGCCCAAGCCCAATCAGGAAGCGATCGCTGCGGCGTTGCAAGCCATGCAGCGCCTTACCATGGAATCCGATGCGGAAGCCGCGGTGGAGCATTCTGTTGGCGGGGCAGTTCCGGCTACATCGGTTTGCGCCGCATGTGGGCATCGCAACCGCGAAGGCAACAAGTTCTGTGGGGGGTGTGGAATAAGCCTGGAAGCGCCAGACTCCTCGCGGCCCGCCAGGGAAGGCTCGCATCGCGCCACTCTGGCTCGGGTTGAACCTGAGCCTTCATCCGATATAGCCGCGAGTGCCGAGCCGTTCGCGACGGAAGTTCAACCAACTGATGTTCACCCGAACGAATTTCATGCCCCGCCGGAAATTGCCGCCGGCACTCACTACTATCACCACCACTACCATCATCATTATTTTCAAGGGGAAGCTGAGGCTCCGGCAATGCCGCGCGGGGTTACTTCCGAGAGTGCGCGTGGAGCCGACCGCCTGCGCGCCGCCGCAGCCGCCAAGGGCGAGCACATGACGCGTAACGAGGCTGCGGTTCGCCGCCTGACGCAGGAGTGGATTTTGGCGTGCAATACGCGGCAACTCGAAGAACTGACTGAGCTCTACGCCGCCGACGCGGTGATCCTCCGATCCAACCTTCCGCCCATCCGGGGGGCGACGGCCGTGCGCGAGTTTCTTTTCTCGTCGCTGGAAGCCGGTCTTGGAGAAGTCGCTCTCGATCCCTTGCGCGTCGATGTCGTCGGCGACCTTGCTCACGAGGTCGGCCGCTACAGCGCATTGGTTCCGGGAACCGTCGGCAAGCGCCGCGAGGAACGCGGTAAGTACCTTTGGGTTTTTGCCAAGCAGGCGGATGGCGACTGGAAACTAATTGCCGAGTGCTGGTGCAGCGATCTCATGCTTAGCGGCGCCGAGTCCGATGTTCCAAAGGCCGTTCCCTTGCCGGCAAAGCCCGCGGCCCGAAAGGGCTGAAGAATCCGCTCAAACCGTGACGCCGAGATTTTCCAGTGCCTCGCGCAATTGCGCCGCACTCTGCATCTGGATCGTACGCATGCCTAACGCTTCGGCGCATTCCAGGTTCAGCGCGCGATCATCGATGAAGCAGCATTCCTGCGGATCGAACTGTGTGACCTCGATCGCCAGCTTGTAGATCCCGCTCTCCGGCTTTCGCAATCCCACAAAACATGAACTGACGAACAGTCGGAAAAGGTTACGCAATCCGAATTTCTCGATCCGGTAAAGATTGAGTTCACGCGATTCATTGTTGATCGTGCTCATGAAGTATTTGCCGTTCTCGGCAAGAGCTCGAGCAAAGGCAAGCGAATCGGCCTTGGGCTGAGACAGCGTGTACATGTAATCGCGGAAATCCTCGAGGCTGAAGCTCCGTTTGCGGTAGAACACGGTACGCTTTAGATATTCGTCGAGCGAAATTTTGCCCCGTTCAAAGGATGAGACGACCATCTCGTGCCGCGAGTGAAACTCTTCCTGGTTCAGCCCGAAATGTTCCAGAGCAACTTTGCGCTCATTGTGGTCCCAAGCGTTTGTGAGCAGTACTCCTCCAACATCCCAAAAAAGAGCACGAATAGCGGCCACTGGATCCGATCCTTTCAGTTGTCTTCCAGATCTTATTATCAGAATCTTCTGTGCGCAAAACGCCAGCGGACAA
>JASICF010000507.1 GCA_030044775.1 Candidatus Sulfotelmatobacter sp.
AACAGTCGTGGCATTCCCTTCATTTCGTTAATCCATATATACTTGCCTTTCCCCAATTCAGCGATCGGAAACGCGAGGCAACCTGTAGATTTGCTGATATTTCGTCGTCGTGAGGTTCACCCGTAGTGGCACAGAAGATCGTTCTCGTAACAGGTTCATGCGGACTGATTGGATCTGAGGTCAGCCTTTTTTTTTCAGATCTCGGTTTCCAGATCGTCGGTATCGACAACAACTTACGCGCGGTTTTTTTCGGCCCCGAAGGCGACACCAGCTGGGTATTGGCTCGATTGCGGGAACAGATTCCTGGCTACCGGCACAGCACACTCGACATCCGGAATCGTGAAGAACTGCTTCCGTTCGTGAAGGAAATTAAGCCTGCCATTATCATTCACACAGCCGCGCAGCCTTCGCACGACCGTGCCGCATCCATCCCTTTCCTGGACTTCGAAACCAATGCATTGGGCACGCTGCATCTGCTCGAGGCGGCCCGGCAGTATTGCCCCGAGTCGCCGTTCACACACATGTCCACAAACAAGGTCTACGGCGATCGGCCCAACGAAATTGCGCTGCAGGAACTCGATTCGCGCTGGGACTATAGCGATCCCGCTTATGAGAACGGCATCCCGGAGAGCCTTTCGATCGATCAGAGCAAGCATTCCTTATTCGGGGCTTCAAAAGTCGCGGCCGACGTGATGGTCCAGGAATATGGCCGCTACTTCAACATGCCTACCTGTTGCCTCCGCGGCGGCTGCCTCACGGGGCCGAATCACTCGGGCGTCGAGCTGCATGGATTTCTTAGCTATCTCATCAAATGCAATATCGAGGCCCGCGAGTACACAGTTTATGGGTATAAAGGCAAGCAGGTGCGCGATAACATTCACTCGCACGACGTTGCCAGGTTCATGTTCGAGTTCTCAAAGGCTCCTAGAGTCGCGGAAGTTTACAATCTGGGCGGTGGGAAACGGAACTCGTGCTCCATTCACGAAGCCTTTGAAATCGCTCAGCGGCACACTGGCTGCGCGATGAAGTGGAGATACGTCGATGCGAACCGCAGCGGCGACCATATTTGCTACTACAGCGATCTGCGCAAGATGAAGACCCACTACCCGGCATGGGACATCAGCAGGAACCTCGACACAATCATCGGCGAAATTGTCGCCGGCTGGACGGAGCGGCTGACCGAGAAAGCTAGATGAATCTTTTCATCACCGGGATTTGCGGATTTGTAGGAAGCTCGCTGGTTGAGTGTCTCCTGGAAAGACACGAAAACCTTTCGATCTGCGGCATTGACAATTTAATGCGTCCCGGATCGGAAGCAAACCGGACGCGCTTGCGCGAGTTGGGGGTGACCGTTATTCACGCAGATCTGCGCTCCGCCAGCGACTTTGAATGCTTACCAAAAACCGATTGGGTGATCGATGCGGCCGCCAACCCGAGCGTGTTGGCCGGCGTCCAGGCGGGATTCGGTAGCCGGCAAGTCTTCGAGCATAATCTCGCCGGACTGGTAAATGTGCTTGAATACTGCAAAGCGCATCGCGCCGGCCTGATCCTGCTTAGCACGAGCAGGGTTTATTCGATTCGTTCCCTCTGCTCCATTCCCCTCAAGGATGAAGGTAAGGCCTTCCGGTTGGATGATTCGAAGCCGCTACCGAATGGAGCAACTGCCCGTGGAATCGGAACGCAATTTTCGACCGAGCCGCCAATTTCTCTTTACGGCAGCACAAAACTTGCATCCGAGGCCATCGCTCTCGAATACAGTTACGCGTTCGACTTTCCCGTCTGGATCAACCGCTGTGGCGTTTTGGCCGGACCAGGCCAGTTTGGCACTCCTGACCAAGGGATCTTCGCTTATTGGATAAACGCTCACCTGCGACGGCGCCCTCTACGCTACATCGGATTCGGGGGCACCGGTAAACAAGTGCGGGATGCGCTGCACCCGCGTGATCTTTGCGTGTTGCTCGATCGGCAAATCGGTACTGAACGTCGTGACGGCCGGCGACTCTACACGGCTGGAGGTGGGCCTCGGAATTCGATGTCCTTAGCCGCGCTTACGGAATGGTGCGATAGCAGGTTCGGAGCTCATGCCCCGGTGCCCGATTTGCGACCCCGGACCTATGACATTCCTTGGCTGGTGATGGACAATGATGAGACGGAATCGGATTTTGGCTGGCGGCCTGAGATTCCGATGGAGGGCATTCTGAGTCAGATCGCTTGCCACGCCGAACGGAATCCGGACTGGCTGGCCAGGAGTGGCGTGTGAAAAGACCCCAGTTGCCTGAATCTGCCCAGCCGCTAGCCTTGCTTTCTGTGGTGATTCCGGCGCAGAACGAAGAAGGCTGTATTGCCGCGACGGTCGAGCACCTGCACGTCGAATTGCGGTTGCAGAAGGTTCCTCATGAGATCGTCGTGGTTGACGATGGAAGCACAGACTCGACCTGGGAGATCCTGCAGCGGACCACGGCGCGGGTGCCTACTTTGCACCCCGTACAGAATCAAGGCCCACACGGATTTGGCAATGCCGTCACCCTTGGCTTTGATGTGATGCTCGGAGATGCGGTTGTAGTCATGATGGCTGATGAGTCCGATGATTGTCGTGACGTCGTTCGCTATTGGCGGCTTCTGAATGAGGGCTGGGACGCAGTCTTCGGCTCGCGATTCATGAGCGGCGGGGGCGTAATCGACTATCCCTGGACCAAGCTTTACATTAATCGGTTGGCGAACCGATTCCTGCGCGTGCTTTTTCGCGTTCCGCTGAATGACTTTACCAATGCATTCAAGGCCTATCGAAAAACTGTAATCGATGGATGTCGCCCATTCCTTTCGCCGCACTTCAATCTCACCGTGGAACTGCCTCTGAAAACCATTGTGCGCGGATATTCATGGACCACCATGCCCATCACCTGGAGAAACCGGCGCTCCGGAATTTCCAAGCTCAAGATCAAAGAGATGGGCAGCCGCTACTTGTTCATCACACTTTATTGCTGGCTCGAAAAACATTTCAGCCGGGGAGACTACTGGAAACGGTCGGAATCGAGCCAGCTCCGTTCAAAGGACGTATTGCCCACTCTTTGAGGTGCGGGCGACGGCATCGCTGCGGGTCTTCGCTCTCGCATCTTTTCGAAGAGCTGGAACCACGAACGCACCAAGGCATTCTCCCGTTTTGGCGTACTGGACGGGCTTGCCTCATGTGGTTCCATCCGCGGAACTTAAGGTTAGAATTGTGCGTGGGCCAGTTCGCGAACGTGGGCCGAGTCGTCTGAATCGCGGAGAAGATAACCTAGGAACGGAGGATTTTCTTGTACGACGTTCTCTACGATGCGCGTTGGATCGGGAATCATGGCATTGGCCGGTTCGCCAAGGAGCTGCTGAAGGAGCTGCCTTGGATGGAACCGTTTGAATCCCGGCGTCCTCCGTTTCATCCCTTTGACCCGATCCTGTTGGGAGCGGCACTGCTGCGGAAAAATCCTCGGCTTTACTTCAGCCCGGGTTACAACTCGCCCCTGGGCTGGCCTGGCCGTTTCGTCTTCAACCTGCATGATCTGAATCATCTTCGCGTGCCGGAAAATTCGAGCGCGGCAAAGCGTGCTTACTACCAATTCATTATCAAACCGGCGTGTCACCGAGCCGCATTCGTCCTGACGGTTTCGGAATATTCCAAACAACAGATTTCTGCCTGGGCGGGAATCAGCGACGACAAAATCGTGAATGTGGGGAATGGAGTGGGATTCCCATTTGAACCGGGCGGAGCGAAATATCAACCTGGATTTCCGTATCTGATCTATGTCGGAAGTCACAAAGTGCACAAGAACCTTCCCCGCCTGCTCAAAGCGTACGCGATCTCGGGGCTTCGCAGTGGCGTCCGGCTGATCCTGACAGGTAACGCCGAACCAGCCCTCGTGAAAGTTATCAATGAGCTTCGTCTGGAGTCCGACGCAATATTTGTGGGTGATTGTGAGGACGAACAATTGGCGGCTTTGTTTCGAGGATCGATTGCTCTGGTTTTTCCTTCTCTGTATGAGGGTTTCGGTTTGCCTCCGGTAGAAGCGATGGCGTGTGGAGTTCCGGTTTTGACTTCAAATTTATGCTCGCTGCCGGAGGTTGTCGGAGATGCCGGTATACTGATCGACCCCTGCGATATCGAAGCGATCGCGCACGGAATGCGACGCCTGGTCGACGATTCCGGTTTAAGACAGACGCTCCGGCAGAAGGGGTTGTTGAGAGCAAGCCAATACACTTGGAGGGCGACCGGGGCCAAGACAACTGCCGTATTGCGGGCGGCGTTGTCAGGAACACGTGTAACGGCAATGTTGCCGGCAGATCCAGCAAAAGGTCCGAGCTAGCGGATTTCGACAGCAACAAGGACGCTCGGAGAATTTTTCGTCCACGGTATCAAAGAGGGCTTCGACGGGAAAGTCGTGACTATTCCTGCAGATCAAACTTTCGCAGAAATGCATCCGGCAGTTGGCACCGCCAATCGGGCTGAGATGCCCCACATGGTTCTTATTTGCGTTCTATTGTTTGTAGTATCTTTTTTCGCTTTGTTCGTCGGTATGCGCAGATATCCGCTGCCATATGACGAAGGGCTCGTGCTTACGGGAGCCATGCGCGTTGCCGCGGGACAAGTTCCACATCGAGACTTCTACGCAATCTATGGTCCGGCAGATTTTTATTTGCCCGCAGCGCTTTTTAAAATATTTGGACCGAGTCTGCTGATCGTTAGGCTGTTGAACCTTTTTGTCGAAAGTATCACCGTCGTCGCGATGTTCATGATCGCTTCCCTCTACTGCCGCCGGACCGTAGCGATATGTACCACCCTGGCCACCTTCCTGTGGATTTATGGCTTGAATACTTATATATCTTCAGCCGTATTCCCGGTCGCACTCTTGAGCCTGGTCTCATCGATCCTGCTCATTCCTCTTTTCGCGGGGAGCGTAACTCGAACGCGACTGTGCGCGGCAGGCGCTGTCGCCGGCCTGTCGGCCTTATATCGCTATGACACTGGCGTGGCGCTGCTCGCCGTTCAGGTCTGCCTCATTGCTATTGCAACCTGCCTTCGATCCGACGCGACATCAAGAAGACTTTCCATTTTCCGTTCCGCGCTCTGGCCATATATACTTGGATTCTCCATCCTAACTGTACCCGTCATCATTTACTTGTTGTCAGTGTCATCTATTTATCCCCTGATTCTCGATGTTGTCATTCTTCAGGCGAGAAATTACCAACGCTACCGTCACACGCCGTTCCCGGGAATTCATCCCAAGAAACTTGATGATTTGGCTGTGTATGGGCCTATTGTCACCCTTGCTCTGTCTTTCTTCGCGCTTGTAACCTGCGGTTCGCGAAGCGACCGCGATCATTCGGCCTCCAGGCACGAACGGTATCGCAACGAGGAGTTGCGCGGTCTGCTTATTACATTAGGTTTGCTGGCTTTTGTGATGTTTTTCAAGGGTTATGTACGGGTTGGGACCCTGAACATGTTTATTTCCATTCTCCCTTCGCTGCTGCTGACGGCTGTCCTTTTCGAGTATAGGGCGAGCCTTCCTCGGGCATTGCGGATTTTAGTTACCTGTCTTGCTTGCTTCTTCATTCTTACGGCTGGATTTTCGGCAGCTAAAGCCACTAGATTTGACCTGCTACAGGGTTCCATTCCGGATAGAATGGTCAGGGTTATCTTTGCGTCTGGAAAACCAGCTCCGGAAACGAGACCAGGCTGGTGCAAACAGTCAAGCCCTCTCATAAAAGGTTTTTGTTCCATTGAAGACGATGAACTTATAAAGCCAGGTCCGGAAGCGCAATCAACCTGGTGTAACCTATCGAACCCTCTGACCAGAGGGTTCTGTTTTCTCGTGGACTATGGCCGTATGGAGACCATCGAGTTCATAGAATCTCACACGAATTCTGACCAGAAGCTGTTTGTGGGACTAAGCAAACATGACAGGACCTTCGCAAACGACAATTTGATTTACTTCGCGACTCAGCGCCTGCCTGCGACAAAGTGGTCACATTTCGATCCAGGATTACAGAGTAGCTATCCTGTCCAGGCAGACATGGTTGCCGAATTGAAGGCAGCTTCTCCGCCCTATATAGTTTTGGATTCGGAGTACGATTCGATTCATGAGCAGAATGAAAGCTCGATCAGCACAGGCGTAACCCTGCTCGATGACTTCATTCACAGCAGGTATCGACAGGTTCAGACTTTCGATGAAATGTCGATATGGCAGATCATTTCCGGGAAGGACGACGTCAGCGCCAAGAGTATGCCAGGAACCGTTGCAGAAGATCGCCCCTGATTCGTTCTCGGCGACCCGGCCAATTCCATGATCACCGACCCACCGTGCGCCATAAAGAATGTCGTGGACGCCGGATAATCCTAGCCTTTACTTAGTTTTTTCCGCCATCCAAACCACTCGGCCAAGGTCGCCGACCGGCCCTTTTACAATTCTAACCGTTAGTCTTGGGGATGGAATTACCTCCGCAAGGTCTGGCCCGATATCCCAGAAGGCAAGAATTCCTTGTGGACATAACGGGTCGAGGTGATAATCCGGAGGCTCCAAATGGATTACTTTCCCGTCTACGATTTCCGCCCGCCTTTTTGTACTCTTGCGAGGCGGAACTGTGAAAATGTGCGCCCCTCCCGGCTTCAACACGCGGGCAGTTTCGCTGAATGCTTTTTCCAGCCCGGGCACGTGCTCGAGCACTTCCGAGGAAATGATGAGATCAAAAGAGCTATCCCGAAAGGTGAGCGCCGTTATGTCTTCGCAGACTGCCCCATCCCTCTGTGCCCCATTGCATCCCTCGTCGTAAAAGGACCGGACGTAAGTCCGCCCTGCGGAAAGAACGTTTCGCAGGGGGGAATGCGGATCGAGTTCGAGCACGTCCAATTCCGAAAGTCTGTTTCCGTACCTGCCCCGAATTTCTTCCGCCAGCAACTCGTAACGCTCGTTCGCGGAACAGAACAAGCAAGAGCGGGATTCCGCGGAACCGTTATATGGCTCGATGAAGATCGTCATCCGCTCACAACACTGGCAACGGCGTAGCCGCCATTTCTTCACTCCAGCCAGATAGACGGGCCCAACCGCCAATATCTTCCTCAAGGCAGCCCGAGGGCCGCGCTGCCGGATCGTCCGCCAAACTTTTGAGAATGCCATTATTCTAAGTCCATAATTTCCGCTCGCTTCCAATTCCTCTGCGGTGAAACAAATAAGCAACTGTCGACATAAAAGTAAAAGTGCGGATTATCGAATCTATTCAGCAGTGATTGTGAGACGTCTTCATTTCCATCAAGAAAGCGGCGGCGATTCCATTCAGGCCGGACTTGTGGTTGGACCTTCGAGTCGACATGACGCCGAAGGTTTGCTCCTGATAATCTCGCGATAGACAGGTCCCTTCCCCAACGTGGAGAGAAATCTCACCACAAATACAACACAAAGAACTTCGGGAAACAGCCAACCGGTTGCAACCGGAAAAATCGAGACTCCGCCCAAGAAAGCCACCATCACGAAATCGCCGGGATGCTTCGTTTGACGAAGGCGATCGACAAAGATCCGAGCCAGCCAGCCTCGAAGGGCGCTGAACAGCGCCAGGTATATGATCGCCAAAACGCCGAAATCGGCGTACTGGACACCCATTCCGAATTCGGGTGCTCCCTTTTCTGCGTCAAGCGCTTCCGGATAATACTCGTCAGCCAGCCGAAGCCCGCCGAGGGCCTTGGGCTTTCCAGGAAAGATTGCGCGCGGAATCAAAGCATACAGGTTTCCTTCCAGCGTTAGCTGCCCGTACTGCCGTGGAAAGTTTTCGTCGATCACTAGCATTGCGTTCTGCGTGTAGGTGGAATACTCGACGATGTTCTCTAAGGCTTCCGAAGCTCCCGAGAAATTGAGGGTAGCGGCAAATAAACCTATGATTAGAATGCCTACGGCGAATATCGCCACCGCCGCGTATAGCAGTCTAACCTTCCGTCCCTTGCCATAGATCTCGTACAAAGCGTACAAGAAAAACGCTGTTAAAACTTCTCCCTTCGACCCGTGGAGCGAGAGCACGATCAATGCCGCGGCGAGTAACGCGTGTTTGCGCCAGGCCGACAGGCCACTGAAGAGAGCGAAAATGATGGAAGCGTAGGCCAGCATGCTGGAAACGAAAAAAGTGCCGCCGTAACCGACCCGGGTGTACGTGTAGATCTGGCGCGGATCAAGCAAAAACTCAGGAAATTCCAAGAGGATGGGTAAATACAGGAGGAAAGCAAGAACCAGGAAGACAGTTGCAAGCAATGCAAAGTTTCTGTGTGCAAAACCGAACGGCAGCTTCAGCTTTTTCTTGCTTGGTCTGACATACATCAAGGCAAACACTAATCCTTGTACAGCCATTGTCGCGTAAACATAAATGAACGCGAACGAACTGCCCTCCGTGCCAAACAGATGATCGTAAGCAGCCGGCAGGATATAAGTCGCCGGTATGGCGATCAGATAGCCGGGAGTCAGAATGTTCAGGAAGCTCTGCTCATGCCTTGCCACGAGCCAGTAAGAAAAAAACTGGATGGCCAATGAAGTCAGTATGATGGCATCAGCCGAATGCAGTGCAATCATTGCAATAGGAACCAACGAGCGCCAGAACGACAAATCCTAGGAAATCGAGCCTTTCAACAGCGTTTCGGAAGCATTGCTTGCCAAATTGTTCGCCAAAAGTCTCAACAAAGCCGCCGGTCGCTCTACATCGAGTGTAGCTATTTCTTTCGAAGAACCGTGGTCGCATAGCTGCAGAAAGCTGCACAGGGCCAGCGTAAGAGCAGCCCTGTTTTGAAGATCTCCATCCGGTGCAAGAATGTGCTCACGCGTCGGTAATAATCGTGCCCGAAATAACCTGTGTACCTTACGACCTCGAATCCAAGGT
>JASICF010000064.1 GCA_030044775.1 Candidatus Sulfotelmatobacter sp.
TGATCGATGGTGGTCTAGGTCAGCTACACGCGGCAGCCGAGGCGCTGGAGTCGCTGGAAATAATTAATCAGCCGCTGGCTGCGATTGCGAAGCGCGAAGAGATTCTTTATGTGTATGGACAGGAAAGAGATCCCATCGCACTCGACCATCATTCGCCGGTCCTGCATTTGATTCAGCAGATTCGTGACGAGGCGCACCGGTTTGCCGTGACGTTTCATCGCAAGCGCCGGCAAATGCGCGACCGCTCGACGGAACTTCTGGAAATTCCCGGCGTCGGCGAGAGCACGACGCGGCGTTTACTTGAGCACTTCGGGAGCTTGCAGGCGGTGAAGCAGGCGGATGCGGCGGCGCTGTCGGCGGTGGTGACACGTGTGCAGGCGGAGGCGATCAGCAGCTATTTTCGAAAGTAGGGCGTAAGAATCTCCAGCAGGGTTTGAACCACATCTGGAAGGCGCTCTGGCTATCGCTGTGGACACCTTTACTTACTCGGATCTCTTGCGACGCCTTGATGGATTCGACCCGTGGCTCAGGAGCCTTGGGCTGAATCCGAGGCCTGAGGACCGATTGCACCAAGCGTTCAAGCTCCTCCGCAGGGCAGAAGCGGCGTCGCGTCAGGGTCGAGAAACTGGGGTATTCAGCCACATTCAGCCGACCCATTGGTTCCCAATCATTGAGGCGCTCGAAGCGCACGATGTCCTCTGTGCCTTTGATGGCGATAAGTCCCCCGCCCTCGGCTCGGCGGTGAAAAGAGCCTTGTCGGGCCCGATCCAAGCGATCGATGAGGGCCCGAATAACCGAGATGGAAAGAATGTTTGGTTCGAGCTTGCGCTCGCGGCTGAATGGAGGTTGCACGGTGCGGATCTGACGGTTGAAGAGCCCGACTTGCGCCTGTTTCGCTCCAACACCACCTTTTACGTGGCGTGCAAGAGACCGGATAGAGAACAAAGTGTGCACGCTAACATTCGCGATGCGATTGATCAACTCAAAGCCAACCTTGAAGCGGCACCGGAGGGGACTTATGGCGTCGCCGCAATCTCCCTTACTAGAGCCTTGAACCGAGGAGACAAGGTCTTCTCGGGAGGCCTCGATTCTCTAGGGTTGCTTGTTCAGAAAGAGCTCGAGAAGCACCATCGCTACCTACGGTCGTTAGACGACCCGAGAATCTGCAGTGTGATATTCCATGTCGCGACACCGAGCAATTTCGAGCACAGCGTCGACCTTTCGCGGGCGTCATACGAGGCGGCGCAGGAACTCAAACCCTCAGCGGGTTCCAGGGTGCTACGGCAGCACGTGGAGGCAATGCGCAGTGCGGCTCGGAAGTCTGGTGCGTGATCCACGCAATCCTGCCCCACAGGGTTTGAGAGGCTGCGCGTGCCGTTATCCCTACACCCTCGTTAACTGCGGCAGCGCATCAAAATGCGTATCTCGGGCACACAGCACAAGCGAATGCTGCAGCACGAGGGCAGCGATCCACATATCGTTGGTTGGAATCGGAGTGCCCTGTTTGCGCAGTTGCCGGTAAACGGCGCCGTAATGATGCGTGGTTTGCTCATCGGCATAGAGCACGCCGACGCCAGACTTCATCAAAAAGCGACGCAAAACAGCCTCGTTGCGCGGACCTTGGCTGCCGACGGCAAATCCGGCGCGTAATTCTCCCAGGACGATGAAGGGTAACCAGACTTCGTCGGCGAGCTCAACCGCTTCCACAACCGACGCATTGCCCCGGCAAAGGTCGGTGTAGCAGTTCGTATCAAGCGCAAGCCTCACCGCCACATCTCGTCATCAATAGTGTCTTGTGCGGCCAGGGCGCTGTCGAAGGCGGGATCTTTGCGCCAGGTGCCGGCGATGTCGCTGAGATCACGTTGCCGGTCGCGTTCGCCAGTAACGCCGGCGCCCCTGGCCAGCGCCTCGACGGCAACTTCGTTCAGGCTTTTGCCCCGTTCCCGGGCGACCTTGCGAAGGGCCTCGTCCAAACTTCCCGGTACATTGCGGATGGTATATTGCATGCATCTATTGTAGGCAGTGCAGGCAGATAATGCAAGCGTAAATACAGAGAGCTGTATTCGGGATTGATGAAACAGTTTAGAAGTTTCGGCATCCGGAGGTGATGGCGAGTCTGCCTGAGAGAGTCAGCTACCTTTTTCAATTCTCAGTTCGACAGCATGACTGGCGATGCGGCCAGCACTCCGGCGGCAAGCTCGAGATCGTGAAGGTCTTCGCGGCTGAAATCCTGGGTGAACTTGGGATCGAGGCCTTTGCGTGAAATCTGAATCACTCCTAAGACGGCCGACTGCTGATCGAGGATTGGAACCGACATCAGCTTCTGAATCGGAGCCAGCGGTGACGACGGTGAATCGTCGGTTTCTACGCCGAGAGGCTTGATCGTCTCGAAGATGCTGGCGTGTTTCACGCGGGCGAAATTGTTGAAGATTTCCGCTTTCTTACTTAACGCGGTGTGGGCTGCAATGGCTTTGCTCGAAATCGGAATCGCGCCCGTGGTTCGCAAATGCTCCGGAAAAATGAATTTCAGCAGCCCGCCCTCGAGCTTCAGCAAAGCCACTTCCGCATGCTGCACCTTGAATACCTTAGCCAGCACCATGCTCACTTCCAGGGGAGTGATGCCTTCGCTCAGCACAGATCCAAGCGGGAGTAGATTCTCTGGAAGAACGATCTCTTCCAGAGCTTCATTCGCAGGCTTCTGATTCATAGAATGAGTCTCAAAAATCCCAGTTTAAGAACCGCGAGTGGTCCCGCATTTTGAACGCCAGTTGGGACCGACATTCACATCCTACAAGCCCTTTTATTTCAGCAAAGTAGCTAACGATCATGTCCTTTTGCGCAGGGCCGGAAAGCCAGAAATCCGCCATCGGGTTGACACTTTTTGGCGGCTAAGTTGGCCTTTCTGCATGGGGTTTTTGCGGGGTTAGGGAATTCTCACGGGCGCACTTCCCTTCCCGGCCTATAAGTAATTACACTTTCGCCTATGGCGATTCCTGCGCAACCGAACGTAAAGTTGAATAACGCTCCCGACTACCGCGAGTCCTACGCCAACAGCGTGCAGATGCGGGTCAACGTCTGGGATTTTTTCCTGGTTTTTGGCACCCTTCAGCAGCAGAGCGAAAGCCAGGTCGAAATTCGAAATTTTCAGGGCATTTATCTCAGCCCGCAACAAGCCAAGGCGCTGCTCGGCCTGCTGCAGCAGAATATCTCCGGATATGAAACCGCCTTTGGCGAGATCAAACTTGATCCGCGCATGGCTCCGGCCGGACCGGTGCATTAGGAGGTCACGGCTTGGGAACGAGATGAATCCCTGAGAGATCACGTGCACGCGAAGAAGTGGGGCTGGGGGCTATCGGCGCCGGTATTATTTGTTTTCATCTTCGTATTCATTTTTCTGCTGCACCTGCCTCTGTTGCGATTGCCTTACTTCTGGGATGAAGCAGGCTATTACATTCCCGCCGCACGCGACATATTTCTCACCGGCAGCCTGATTCCCCACACCACAGTTTCGAACGCACATCCGCCGCTGGTGATGCTTTGGCTGGCCCTGTGGTGGAAGATGGCGGGCTTCGCTCCAGCGGTGACAAGATCAGCAATGGTCCTGCTCGCGGCGTTCGCTGTGTTGGGCGTATTTCGCCTGAGCAAATGCGTGGCAAATTCCACGGTTGCAATCAGCGCGACCCTGTGTACCGCGCTTTATCCAGTTTTCTTCGCGCAAACTTCGTTCGCGCAGGTCGACCTGGCGGCGGCAGGCTTTACATTTTGGGGTATCGCCGCTTATATCGAAGAGCAGCCACTCGGGGTTGCGGGCTGGTTTGCACTGGCCGGACTTGCCAAAGAAACGGCGATTCTAGCCCCGCTCGCGCTGATTGCCTGGGAAATCCTTGGCTGGCTCGCGGGGAAGGGTTCAATGAAAACGCTTTGGCTTGATGAGCTGCACGATGGAAATAAAGCTAGTCGAAGCGGGCCGGCCATCTCGATTTCTGCGGCGCGGCCGCGCATCGCAGCGCTGCTGATTTCGATCCTGCC
>JASICF010000508.1 GCA_030044775.1 Candidatus Sulfotelmatobacter sp.
GCTTGGCAAAAGAGCGACCATCCCTCTGCCGCCTCGCAGTCGCCTAGCGACGGTGATTCGCGGCGAATGCCGGCGGCTGCGTTGGAAGATGATGTGCGCGTCGGAGACTTGGGCAGCGGCTCCGATTACAGCGCATTTCTCCAGCACCTGGGCGTCCCGGCAACGGACATCAGTTCCACCGGACCGTACGGGGTTTATCACTCGACCTTCGACGATTTTGCCTGGTTCAAGAAATTCGGCGATCCGGATTTCCTTTACGAGCAGGAGATGGCGCGATTTTTCGGACTTGAAATGCTCCGCATGGCTGATGCCGACGTGCTGCCTTACGACTACCAGGAATACGGCAAGGAAATCGAGGCTTACGTGGATGCGGCGAAAAAGCGCGCAGAAAGCAAGCTCGGCGCTCGCGCGCTTGATTTCGATGCCGTAACCTCAGCCGCGAAGCACTTCGAAGATGCTGGAGCGAAAGTTCTTGCGAAGGAGAAAAATCCGCCGCGGGATCCGGGCCGCTTGAACCAGGCGCTACTCGGTGCGGAGCGCGCTTTGCTGGTGCCGGAGGGGCTTCCGCATCGCCCGTGGTTTCGGCACGTTATTTACGCTCCGGGGGAATATACCGGGTATGCCGCTGTGGTAGTCCCGGGCGTGAATGAAGCAATCGATAAAGGCGATGCTGAGCGAGCGCGCCAGCAATTGGCGGTCTTGACCGTGGCGTTGCAGCGAGCGGGAAAGGCGCTGGAAGGATATAAATGATTGAGCGGTTTCCAGACGTTCACAAGGCTTCAGAGTGAATGCGCCCAAATGGAAGCATCTCCGCAAGTGATCCCCTGAAATGAACGCCACTTATGCACTCGGGCATTTCCTTCGCACGCTGCCGCATTCGGCTGCGGCGACTTTTCTTGCTCTGTTTCCGATTGTCGATCCCTTCGGCGGAATTCCGATCTTTTTCTCGATGACTTCTTCATGGACTCCCCAGGAACGTAGAAACACAGCATTGAAAACTGGCGTCTGGGTCTTCGTCATTCTGGTTACATTTCTTTTCTTCGGACGGTTCGTGCTCTATTTCTTCGGAATTTCTCTTCCGGTATTAAAAATTGCGGGGGGACTGATCGTTGCCAACACAGCGTGGGGCATGGTGACCTCCCATGCGCGCATCACTCCGGAAGAGAGCCACGAAGCGCAGGAAAAAGAAGACATTTCCCTTACCCCACTTGCCATGCCGTTGATGTCAGGACCGGGCGCGATCGGCGTAGTCATGGCGTTGGCCGCGCACGTCGATAATTCCGCCTCTTACATTGGGATGGTAATCGGCATTGCGGCAGTCGCTCTCTCTGTCCTGTTGTTCTTCTGGCTGGGAGGGCCGCTGGTGCGAAGGCTGGGGCCGAGTGCGGTAGGTGCCATTAACAAGATCTTCGGTTTTCTCATTCTCGCCATCGCCGTGCAACTTGTGGCCGATGGCATTGCGGACTTCAGCGCTTAACACAAGGATGGTTCCATGCGTTGCTTTTGGTTTCGGCAAGATATCGATCTTTCAACACCTATTTCGTTCCTATCTCGGTTTCCCAGAAATATGGATCACCTGACCCGCTCCACGACGAAGGAGAGATGCTTATGAATAAGCTCACGATCCGACTGCTCCACGCGACCATCCTCTGCGGAGTGCTGGGCATCGTACCATTTGCAATCTCGTGTCCCGCCCAAGCGCCGGATCCAGCCAATGCCAAATCCGATCCGCTGCAGCAGCAAATTGTCGCCGCAGAGCGCGAAGGATTGGAAGCTCTCAAAGCCGGCAACGTCGCTCGCTTCGCCGATATGACTGCCGACGACGCTGTTTTCGTTGACGCGGCGGGCCTGGCGAACAAGGCCACGGTCGTGAGCAATGTCGCCGGCTTCCGGCTCACCGATTTTTCCATGGACGATATTCGATTTGTGCGACTTTCTCCAATCTCCGGCCTCATTGCTTACAAGATCACCGAGAAAGGCGTTTCCCATGGCAGGGAGTTCACGGCGCAAGCCTATGTCTCGTCGATCTGGCTCCAGCAAAATGGCAAGTGGGTATGCAAGTTCAGCCAGGAAACAACGCCGCGTCAGCCGAAGCCAACGCAGCCGTAGCTTGTCTTGATAAGACAGGCCCGTCCTTGTAGCCATCCAAAAACAATTCCTTTGCATCAACCGAGCCAGACACCTCCGCTCGGGTGTCTAAACCCCATAAGGCCACTTCGTAGCGCAAGAATCTGAGCAATTGTCGTTCCCCCTTGCGCGGCGGCCCATTTTTGCGGAGGAACTATGCGCCTTCTCAACGTCGCAGTCGTGTGTCTGCTCGCCGTGGCTTCTTTCAATAATCATTCCTTCAGTCAGTCCTCAACAGATTATGCCCGTCTGCCGGTTACTCGCGTTGTTCTCTATAAGAATGGTGTTGGCTATTTTGAACATTCTGGAAGAGTTCGCGGGAGCCAGGACGTAAACATCGATTTCACCACGGCGCAGCTCAACGACGTGCTGAAATCTCTGACCGTCCTCGATCTCGGCCAGGGGCGCATCACCGGTGTCAGCTACAACTCAAATGCGCCGCTTGAGCAGCGCCTGAATTCTCTGCACCTGGCAGTCGGGGAAAAGCCAACTACGGCGCAGTTTCTCGATTCGCTCCGAGGCGCGCGCGTGGAAGTACGCAGCGGCACAGAAACTGCAACCGGACGCCTGCTCAGTGTCGATGAGCGTGACATCCCCATCAAGGGCGATGAAAAGGTGACGGTCGATCAGATTTCCATCGTCGGCGATAACGGCGACGTGCGCGTCTTCGATCTCACTCCTTCCACGGATGTGCGTCTGGCGGAAAAAGATGTAAATGACGATGTTGGCAAGTATCTCGGTCTGATCGCTTCCACGCGGGATGCGGATATGCGCCGGATGACCATTTCCACCGCGGGCGATGGCGAACGCCAATTGATGGTCAGCTACATCAGCGAAGTGCCCGTGTGGAAGAGCACATATCGGATCGTGATTCCAAAGGATGGCAAGCCGCTGCTGCAAGGTTGGGCGATCGTCGACAACACGGTCGGAGAAAACTGGGACGGTGTGGAACTGTCTTTGGTGGCCGGCGCGCCTCAATCCTTTGTCGAGGATCTTTCACAGCCTTACTACACACGGCGTCCGGTGGTGGCGTTGCCCGCAAACGCTATGATCACGCCGCAGACGCATGAGGCGACCATTGAAACTGCGGAATCAACCGCGGAGGCGACTGCGCCATCGGCGGGCAATACGGCGCATGCCGGCGGCGTGATTGGAGGAATAGCTGGTGGCGTTCCAGGAATGTCTCTGGCTCAGAGGGAATTTGATGCCGTTTCGGGCACTGGCGGAGGCGTTGGCGCAGGCAGTGGGGGCGGAACGGGAGGCGGATATTTTCGCACGAAGACGGAAAAGCAGTGGCTGGCTGCCGATTCTCTTGAGGCTGCCACTACAACCGCCGAATCACGGGACCTCGGCGATTTGTTCGAATACAAGCTTCAGGACCGCGTCACGATCCACAAGAATCAATCGGCGCTGGTACCCATTTTGCAGGCGCGCATCGACGCAGAAAAAGTTTCCGTCTGGAATCCTTCGCAAGGCGCCGTTCTCCGCGCGCTTTGGCTCGACAACACCAGCGACCTTACGCTCGATGGCGGCAGTTTCAACGTGCTCGAAGGGGACGCTTTCGCCGGCGAAGGCCTGATGGAAGCGATTAAGCCGGGCGAGAAGCGCTTGCTTTCCTATGCGGCCGATCTGGGAGTGCTGGTCGAGGCCAAACAGAAGGGTAGCACCGAGCGTGTTACCCGAGTGGCTATCTCCCACGGCGTGCTCATGCAGTCGACACAAGAGCGCGAAGAAAACACCTATGTCATTCGCAATCGCGATGCCTCACCGCGTGTTGTCGTGATCGAGCATCCGGCGCGTCAGGGTTGGAAGCTCACCGATGACGATGACAAACCGGCGGAAAGCTCCGCTTCATTCCATCGCTTCCGCATCAGCCTGGACCCGATGAAAACCGCCACGCTGGCGGTGAATGAATATCGTCCAATCACTAACAGGTATCAGGTTTCGAACATCACCGACGATCAGATCAAATTCTTCCTCACGCAGAAGATGATCAATCCCCAAGTCGAACAGGCATTGCGCAAGGTAGTCGCCCAGAAGAACAGCATAGCGTCTCTCGATGTTGACATTACCGACTGCAACTCGAAGGTTTCGGCGATCTCTCTGGACCAGCAGCGCGTGCGCGAGAACATGAAGGCGTTAAAGGGAAGCATCGAGGAAAAGGCGCTGGTCGCTCGTTATGTGCGCGAATTGAACGAGCAGGAAGACCGTGTCCAGTCTCTTCGCCGCGAACTGGCTGACTTGCAGCAGAAGCGCGCGTCCGCACAAAAGACGCTCGACGCCATGATCGAAAATCTGCAGATGGAGGTAACGCTGTAAGGTCGCGGTCAGATCCGGGCGGGCGAGCGCATGAGCTATGCCGCGCTCGCACGAACCCGGCACTAATGGTTCAAGCCACTCCTTCGGAGATTCCCGAAGGAGTGGGCAAAAGACTTCTCGCAACTATTTGTAAGTCGCATCGGTCCGCGCAAGGAAGTCGCGGTGCGGGGTGAAATCGACCATCGACCCAAATGCTGGCCCGCTCAATGGGCTGGCCTTAACAGCGTCGCGCACCGCATCATTCACCTTGTCCAGGGCTTCTGCATTTGCGGCGATGTAGGCGACCCAAAACGTGTTCGGGTCGGACGTGTGAATGACTTCGCTGTCAACTTCATATTCATGAATTGTGCCATCGGCCAGCAATTTTTCCATGACCGGCACGAACAAGTTCTTGCTGAGAGTATCGATTGCGTCGTTGGGGGCGGTCGGTTTCAGTTGGTAGACGGCAACGTGCGTGTAGACCCCTTTCCACGATCCCGAATGCCAGTTGTAATAACGGCTGACGACCAGGTTATCCCAATGTCTCGTGGCGGCAACATCCACCGGAGAAGTCGGTATGCCTGTCTTGTAAACGGTGTCCAGAAAGTTGAAGATCCCCGCCTCCGACATCGACGAGAACCAGGTATCTTGTGTGGGGCCGTCAACCGAATGGATCAAGTTCTGATCGTCGCCATAGCCGACAACGTTCCCATCCGCCACGGCCTTCTCCATCATTTTTTCTTCTGAAGCCGCCTGCTTGGCGAACTCCGCCCATTGCGTCCGGGGAAGCGTCCAGAAGGCGACATAGGTATACATGCGTGGTTTTTCTTTTACTTCCTGCGTTTGCGCGGATGCGCAGATTCCAAACAGGGCAATCGCACACCCGATTGCAAAAACACCGCACAGTTTATTCCTCATGTTTTTTTCCTCGCTTATTTATTAGGGATTTGCGGGGGTAATCCCGAGCGGAGCAAGTGTACACCGAGCGCGGATGTTTTTGAGGCGAACTGAGCGAACTTAGATCCCACGCTTATTCGAGAGTGCGGGGAAAAAATGAGCCATGCATTCTGATGGGCCTCATTTGCGAAATAGCCGAGGCCCATCTGTGCATATTGGCCGACGTCGATGATGTAACCGCCGGGATCGCACCCGTTGCGGATAAGGCGGTAGCAACTCGATTGTTAGAACACGACGAATCTCTAGTTCAACTTCACGCTGAAAATTACCCCTTCGGCGTGCGCGCCGCCTGAAGAGGTGGTTCCGTCGAGCGTGGTATCCGATGTCTGGACTATGCCCGCGGGCGCCAAACCGTCAGAGAAGTCGAAATTGTGCAGAGAAGCAAAGTCGCCCGATGTTGTGACAGAAAAGACGGTGCCGCATCCTAGCTTCTCGCATTGCTGAACGTAATTGCCGCCAAAAAAGGTGACGCCGAACAAAGTGCCATTGCTGGCCTGGACAAGATCGTAGGGGGAATATCCTGAGCCGGTACTTTCGGCTGCCGAGAAACTGTGCAACGTGCTTAACACATCGCCGGTCGTAAGTTGGAAAACGGTCCCACCGCCCTTGGCCGCGGAGCCGCCCAGGC
>JASICF010000509.1 GCA_030044775.1 Candidatus Sulfotelmatobacter sp.
CAGGAAAAACAACGCAGGCGATTGTTCTCGAGCTTTTCGACCAGGAGCGGATCGGCCTCGTGAACGTGGGAGTCGAGAATGGGGCCAATGCGGCCGCCGAGCTCGTGATAGTGACGATCATCGAAAGATTTGAGATCGACTTTATAGAGATCGAGATGCGGGCGCAGATATTCGAGCACCTGCGGGGTTCCGTTGCCATTCGAAACGAACCCGGTGATGAGACCAACAGACTTGGCTTCTTTAAAAACCGCGACAGCCCACTCACTGGTGATGAGCGGCTCGTTGTAAGTGCTGACGAGGATTTTTGCGCCTTGCGCGAGCGCGTCGCGAACCAGGTCCTCAGGCGAAGCTTGTTGCGACGGGGAAACGGCGCTCGGGTCGCGCAGCGCCTGCGACGTCACCCAATTCTGGCAGTAGGAGCAGTGGAGATCGCACCCCATCATGCCGAAACTATAGGCGAGGGCGCCGGGATAAGCGTGGAAGAACGGCTTCTTCTCGACGGGATCGCATTGGGTTCCCGCGGTATATCCCCAGGGAACGAAGAGCGTGCCGCTGCGGTTAAAGCGAACTTTGCAGACTCCGGCCTGGCCTTCGGGGATGGGACAGCAATGTCCGCAGGAAAAACAACGCAGGCGATTGTTCTCGAGCTTTTCGACCAGGAGCGGATCGGCCTCGTGAACGTGGGAGTCGAGAATGGCACGGAGGGTCGACATGCTCATCAGCTACTTCCATTTTAGCGCTGAGAGCATAGGCAGGGTCAGAGGCTGGTGGGACCTTTCCCTGTTGGCCGTTCGCTTGTGAAAAGCAGGTTCCTCACCTGCGCTGGCTCGTCTTCGGAATGACAAGGGTTAAGGAGCTGCGCGCTTCGCGCATTCGGGCGAAAAGATTTGAAGATGCTTCAGTGGCCAGGCAATGGTTTGCCTTTTGATTCGTGCTGTTGGTACCAGATTTCAGCCTGTTGTTCGATGGCCGCGGCTTGGGCGCGGGTCATGCCATTGGCGAGGACTTTAGCGAGATCGCGGCTGCCTTCCTGGCCTCCGGCGCGGGCCAGCACTGCCCAGAAGTACGCTTTGTTCGTGTCTTTCGGAACTCCGTGGCCCCCCCAATAAAGTAGCCCGAGCTTGTACTGCGCAGCAGCGTCGCCGTGCTCGGCGGCTTTGGCAAACCAGTTCGCGGCTTCGCTTTCATCCCGGTTGACGGATTGTTTATCGTCGCCTTCAGCGTACAGAAGGCCGAGGGCGTTTTCCGCAGCGGCGTTGTTTTGCCGCGCTAATTGAAGCAACTGTTGAAAGTTGGCAGTGTCAACTGATGGAAGGGATGGGGGCGGCGAAGTCTCCGGCGGGGAGGAGGCAAGCACGGTCGGAGGCAAGCTGTGCGCGCCATCCTGGAGCTTGTCCTGAATCCAGGGAGCAAGAATGAAGCCCAGCCCGAGAGCGACGGTGGCGGCAGCGAGGACAAGAAGATACAGATGAGTGCGCGGAAGGCGAATGCCACCGACTTTGTCGACATCGCCGCCGAGATCTTTCTTATTGTCAGTTTGCGCGTCGCTTTCTTCCGGGAGCTGGGCAAAGAGCACGCTTCCCGGAGGAGCCGGAAACGATTCGACGACAGGGGGAGGAATGAAAACGTCATTGGCGGGAGTAGCGCGATTAGCCGCCGTGGCGATGGTTTCTGCAAAGCGCTGCAGCACGACGCCATCTTTTTCGACGAAGGAACCGGGCTGCGCCGAAAACACTTCGATCAAGCCAATGACTCTCTCTCCTGCGCATATGGGTGAAGCGATCATGGCGCGAATGCCGAGAGCGCGGGAACTCTGCGGATTGACGCGCGAATCGGTCTCGCTGTCGTCGCAACGAATGGTTTGCCCGGTACGCAGGCACTCGCCGGAAAAACCGACTCCCGCCTGCAGGGCCGCACCCACGGGAGGCGCACTCGCGCCGACGCTGGCGCGGCAGACGATGCTGGCCGGATCGGCCGCCGCCGCGAGAGCGATGGCGGCGCCAGAGCCTTGCAACAGCGACATCGAGCGGCAGACAATCAAGGAGAGAACCGCTTCCAGATCGGAAGCGAGAGATTCAGCTTCCCGCTGAACGGCAGAAACCGCCGTCAGGGTGTCGCTAAAATTGGGGCGAAGACCGGCACTGCGCGGGGGCAAAGCTTGAGAGGCGTTGGCGGCTCCGGCCATGGCGTTGAGAAAGAGCCACTGCTGCAGACGACGGCGATCGGTTTGCTGCAGATCCGAAAACGAGAGGCCAACCCGTCCGTAGGAATTCGACCAGATGACTTTTGCGGTTGTTAGTATCTGGCCGGTGGATTCCGCGAGATCAAGACACAAATCGACCTGCACATTCGGCTTCAATGGCAAGGGACACTGCACGGCAACGCCGATCTCGCTGAGGTCAAGAACTTCATGAAGGTCCAGCATTTTACCGTCGCGCGCGGAAGGGAACGTTGCATACGCCGGGGCATGGGCCTTTTGCCGGACGCTACGCCGGCGGTTAACGAAGGCGGGACGCGGGATTTGCCGGGTCGCAGACATGGGGGTGTCGTGCATCCTCATATTAACGCGACTCGTTAGAAAAGCAACAATATTAGGGTTGTAAAACCTATGGATATCTATACAACTGAATCCAGGGCGGGAAAGTCTAATCAAACAGCAATTCTCAGCAAGCAGGTGAGACGATGCTGCAACGCAAGGGCAAGTTCAAGCTTTCAGGTGGGGTAGGGGCAGTAGCAGGGCTCAGTTTGTCGATCTTCGTTCTGTCGATCATCGTTCTATGGTGCGCTCCCGCAGCCAAGGCTGCCCTCGGGGGAGATATCGCTTCGATTCTCGCCGATCAGGGACAGATGCAGGGCAGCCGGAGAGCCACGAAGGTTAATTCCTACACCGTGCATGCAATTCAAGCGGCAAACGGCACGGTGGTGAACGAGTATGAGAGCGCGGAGGGGAACGTCTTCGCGGTGGCGTGGCATGGACCTTTTTTACCGGACATGCGGCAGGTCATGGGTAGTTATTACGACCAGTATGCGCAAGCCCGGCAGGCCCAAAATGAGCTTCGCCGAGGGCGACACCCCATAGTAATCAGCGAGCCAGGACTGATCGTGCTGATGGGTGGGCATCCGCATTCGTTTGTGGGGAAGGCATATGTCCCCGGCAAACTGCCGCAAGGAATGCGGGCCGAGGATATCCAATGAGAAACCTGTGCTTGGTCCTGGCGAGCAGCTCGGTACTTTGCTTTTTGGCGGGATGTGGCGGAAGCAGCAAAAGCACCCTGCCGCCAAATGCGATTGTGACTTCGGGATCGAACGTTGCCTCGATCGAGGTAGATACCGGTCCGCCAGCTTCCGGCGTCTTGTATGCCAATGGAGCATTTGTGAGCGTGACAGTTTGCGTTCCCGGAACTTCGACATGCCAGACCATTCCGTACATTCTGGTGGACACGGGTTCCTATGGCCTGAGACTTGTTTCGAACGGCGTGTTGACTCTAACCCTGCCGCAGGAAATGGCCTCGGACGGAAATCCAATGGTGGAATGCGTTCAATTCCTGAGTTCTTACACCTGGGGGCCGGTGCAGACGGGGGATATTGAAGTTGCCGGCGAGAAGGCGAGTTCGGTGCCCATTCAAGTTCTCAGCGACACCGACTATACGGT
>JASICF010000510.1 GCA_030044775.1 Candidatus Sulfotelmatobacter sp.
CGGTGATCGTTACTGCGAGTGGTCCTCAGCTATTTCTGAACCAGGGTGCCGGCAGATTCAAGCGCACGCCCGATGCCTTCAAGTTCGCCTCCGATCCCCAGGGAACCTTCACCGGCGGTGCCGTTGCCGATTACGACCGCGACGGCTGGCTCGACATTTACTTCTGTCTTTATTCCTACTATCAGGGAACGGATCAATATCGCTATCCCGTTCCTTATCACGATGCGGAAAATGGTCCGCCGAACTTTATGATGCGCAACCAGCGCGATGGCACATTTCGCGACGTTACTGCCGAGTCCGGTCTCAACCAGAACAACACCCGTTACAGTTTTTGCTGTGGATGGTCGGACTACAATGGCGACGGTTGGCCCGATCTCTACGTGGTAAACGATTTCGGTCGTAAGAATCTGTATCGCAACAATGGCAACGGCACCTTTACCGATATTGCCGCCGGCGCCGGTGTTGAAGACGTCGGAGCCGGCATGAGCGTCTCCTGGCTTGACTACGACAACGACGGTCGCGAAGATCTCTACGTCGGCGACATGTGGACCGCTGCCGGCGAACGCATCTCATCGCAAGCCATATTCAAGGGAACTTCACCCGAAGCGGTGCGCGCGCTTTATCGCAAGCACGCTATGGGCAATTCGCTGTTTCACAACGAAGGCGCCAGCACCTTTCGGGACGAAACTCGCACAGCCGGAGTCGGCATTGGGCGCTGGGCTTGGTCCAGCGACGCCTTCGATTTCGATCACGACGGCTTCCGTGATATCTACGTGACCAACGGTATGATCTCTGCACCCTCGCGGCCACCGCTGCCGAAAGATGACGTGAAGAAGGAGCCGGTGAACAAAGACGATTTGAGCGGAGAAGACCTGAATAGCTTCTTCTGGCGTCAGGTAGTGGCCAACTCGCCCGACGAGGCAACCTCTTCCCACGATTACGAGCAGGGATGGAATGCCATCAACGAACTGATTCGCGCCGACCGGACTTGGAGCGGGTTCGAGCGAAATATTTTTTACATCAACAATCGCGATGGAACATTCTCTGACATTTCAGGAGCAGTGGGGCTCGATTTTCTCGAAGACGGAAGAGCGTTTGCCCTGGCGGACTTTGATCATGACGGCCGGCAGGAAATCGTTCTGAAAAACCGCAACGCTCCGCAATTGCGATTGCTGAAGAATGTCGTGGAGCAGCTTCCACCGTCGATTTCGTTCCGCCTGCGCGGTACAAGAAGCAATCGCGACGCGATCGGGGCCGTAGTCACGATTGAAACCGGCTCAAATCGCCAGTCCCGCAGCCTGCAAGCTGGCTCCGGATTTCTTTCCCAGCACAGCAAGGAATTGTTTTTCGGACTTGGAGAACACCCCGGCGCGGTGCGGGCCTCGATCCTTTGGCCGAGCGGTGAGATGCAGCATTTCAGCGATCTCCCCGTGAATCACCGCATCTCGATTGAGGAAGGCAAGGAATCGTTCCGGACGGAAGCATTCAGTACGGCTCGCCCACGAGAGACCGAATCCGCCGCGTTCGTGGCAGAAACATCCGGGCAGCTGCCTGCCACCACTCAAACCTGGCTGCTGGCTCCGGTAGCCGCACCGGACTTCTCTCTTCCCGATGCCGCCGGCCAAATGCGCACGCTGCGTGCAGCCCGGGGGAAGCCTGTGGTTTTGAATTTCTGGTTCACTGGCTCCGCAGATTGCCAGAAGCAGTTACGCGACTTTGAGCGCTTCTATGCTTTTCCGCCTGGCCGAGGGCTGGAGTTGCTGACTGTCAATCTCGACGCATGCGTCGGCGCCGAGGGCATGCCGCACTTGCCGGCGTCGAGGTTTTCATTTCCCGTCCTTCGCGGATCGGATGACGTTGCCGCCGTCTACAACATTCTTTACCGGTATTTATTTGATCGTCATCGCGATCTCTGCCTGCCAACATCTTTCTTGATCGACCAGCAAGGTCAGATCGTCAAGATCTATCGGGGAGCGTTCGATCCGGAACAAGTCGAAAACGATCTTCGCTCGATTCCCCAAACCGATGCGCAACGGCTCACTCTCGCGCTACCATTTCACGGAGTCAGCGAGACGTTCGCGTATGGCCGAAATTATCTCTCCTATGGATCGATCTTTTTTCAGTACGGATACTTCGATGAGTCGGCAAGTTCGTTTCAGCAAGCGCTGGCCAACGACCCAACGAGCGCCGAAGCGGCGTACGGATTGGGCAGCGCCTACTTAAGCCAGCAGGAAATATCGGAAGCACGCGCGAGCTTTGAACACGCTACTAAATTGCAAGCCGGCTATCCCGATACGCTTGCCAACGCCTGGAACAATCTTGGATTGATCGCGACGCGCGTGAACGACACCGGCGAAGCAATCGATAATTTTCAAAAAGCCGTGCGCTTGAGTCCCGACAACCTGATCGCGCTGAATAATCTGGGAAACGCATATCGCCTGCAGAAAAACTGGGACGAAGCCCGCAAGGTCTTTGAGCACGGGCTCGAGGTTGATGCGCTCGATGCGGATGCGAACTATGGTTTAGCAATGGTCTTCGCGCAGGCCGACGATACTGCGCGCGCCGAGGAGTATTTGCGGCGCGCGCTCAAGCGGCGCCCAGGCTATCCCGAGGCGCTGAACAATCTCGGCATACTCTATCTCCGCACGGAGCGCCCAGAGGATGCCATCGCCAGCTTTGAAGCCTGCATTCGCGCTGCCCCGGAATTCGACCAGGCTTATCTGAATCTCGCCCGCGTCTACGCCATCGAAAACGCGACCGGCAAAGCTCGCAGCGTCTTGCTCGAACTTCTCAAGCGGCACCCCGATCACGCCCAGGCACAGAGCATGCTGGCGCAGCTCCCGCAATAATTACGTGCGCAAGGTGCCGATCATTTTGCGGGCGTGGGCGCGCTCAACAAATCGACAAACAGGGTATAGAACTTTTCGAGATTCAAGTCGTCCTGCACTTCGCTTGACGGCCCAGCGAACTTTGGCTTGTTTTGCTCCGGCCAGCTTAGCGTGTCGCCGTAACCCGCGCCCCGGTCAAGGTCCACATCGATATACAAAATTTCCTTTTTCGTTATGATGCTCGGATCGAGCCACGCCGCCGCCGCCAACTCATCCCAAAGGTAATTGTAATTGGACCGCAGGCGGGCGTACTTGCCGATGTATTGCGCCGCCGGAGCCTGGCTGCTTCGAATGCGGTCGACCATTTCCCGCGTCAATCTTGTCTTCACAGAGATGTCCACCGGCGTGCAAACGATTTTTCTCCAGGGAGCCGTCAGCACAGTGTGCGCCGCCTCCGGATCAAACCACAAATTGAATTCGTGCGTCGGCGTATTCACAAATTCCGGATCGTCGGTCTGTGGATCGAAGCTCGCGCCCATGTATACCAGTTCCTTCGCGAGCGACGGAAACTCAGGATCGATCGTCATCGCCAGCGCCAGGTTCGTCATGGGACCGCCTTCGTAAATCGTAATTTCGCCAGGATATTTGTGAACCATGCGCAGCAGAAAATGCGCTGCGTCTTCGCCGGCGGGCTTGATTGTGGGTGTGCCTTCGGGCATCGGCCCTAATTCGTTTGCCGGATGATAGAACTTTGGAGTCCACGCGCCGAGCCACGGAACCGATCCAAATTGTTCTTCCCAGAACTCTGTTTCTTTTTGCCGGCGTACCAGCGGATATTCGGCGCCGGGCACAACTGGAATATCGGTTCGCCCGATAATCTCCAGCATTCGCAGCGTGTGCGCCACTTCTGCCCGCAGCCATTGATCGCCGGTCACGACCGTAATACCCAGCACTTCCGTCTGCGGAGATTGAATCAGCAGAAGGATCGACTGCTGGTCGGTTCCCGCCGGGCCCGCAGCATCTTGATCGATAATGACTTTTCTTTTTCCCTGGCCTGTAGACAACACTGACGCCGTAACTAACAGCCCCGCCGCGAAAAGCCGCACTTTGCTCAAGATGATTGCCCCTCCTTACGCTTCTCGTAATAAAATTGTGCCGCATTCGCCAGATAACCGTCTGGCAGATCGTGCTCGCCAAGGAGTTTACATTATTTCGCGAGAGATCCATGATTCTGCGAACGAGCATCGAACAATGCCATCGAATGTTGAGATAAAGGCTGCTCTCGCGGATCCCGCGACCGCCGAAGCTACCGCAATTCGCCTGAGCGATTCAGCTCCTGAAATCATTCATCAGGAGGATTTTTTCTTTGCCTGCAATGACGCGCGGCTAAAGCTTCGCGTGTTTTCGGCAGACCGCGGCGAATTGATTCGCTACCAACGGTCGAATGCCAGGGAAGCTCGCCGCTCGCAGTATTCGATTGCGCGCACTTCCGATCCTAAAATTCTCATCGATATTCTTTCGTCCACATTTGGCCTCATCGGCGTGGTCAGAAAACGTCGCACTCTCTATATGATTGGTCAGACTCGCGTACACTTCGACGAGGTCGCGGGCCTCGGTAGTTTCATGGAACTCGAAGTCGTGCTCCGTCCCGAACAGGGCGAGGAAGAAGGGAAAAGTATCGCCGAGGCATTGCTGGCAGAATTCAGGATCGACGAGAAAGATCTGATCGGCGAGGCATATATCGATCTATTGACCCACAGTTCAGTCTCGGCCGCGGCCCTTCTATGAACCATCTCCGCGCACGCTTTACCTGCACATTTGCGCTGGCCGGCTTGTGGTTTATGTCATCGCTTTATGCGCAGTCCCCTGAAAAACCGGCGAGCAACCAGCCAGAATCAGCAGCGATATTGTCGGTTCTGCACGGAGTCGTGCATGATTCGCAGAATTTGCCGGTCCGGGGCGCCAGGGTTATCGCTCAAGATCGAACGCAGACCCTTACC
>JASICF010000511.1 GCA_030044775.1 Candidatus Sulfotelmatobacter sp.
AAGCGTCACCGTGTCCTGCGCCTTTTGATGATCCCTCGGCACCGTCTCCTGCCACGTTTTCGTCTTGAACATCACGCCATCTTTCAGCAACTCGCGGGTGTACTTGTAATAAAAATTCTTCTGATCGGTTGACACCAGCAAATGTCCCCGCCAGGTTAGAGTTCGCCCCTTCAGCGCAAACACGGATTCCGCTTCGCCCTTTACCGAGCACGTCTCCGGATGCGCGTCGTCAGCGTCATACGTCAAATGCTCATAATCGTTTTCTGTTCCCCATGGAAAGGTGCTCGAATCTTTCCCGCTCCAATGCACCGTTGTCTTGTGCCGCGCTTCGTCGCGTTCCACAGTCCACTCGCCGGGCCAGGGAAATCCTTCCGTCTTGATGTCTTTTCGTTCCTCGCTCGGCTCCGGCGGCGAAAACGCGGGCGCAGCCTCGCCGTGCTCCGGCACTGCCGGCAAAATAATGCGCGAGCCGTTATCTCCACCCAACTCCAGAGACGTCGTCATCGCGTACGGAGTTGGCAGCATCATCGGCCACAGCGCATTCGAAATCGCCACGCGGATTCGATGTCCCTTCGGAAATACCCACGAAGTCAAATGCATTTCGATATCGAGCGGATAAACCTTCCCCGGCTCCAAATCTTTCGGCTCGGTCATCGAATCCCGCTGCGCGCCATTGATCCCGGCACCTGTAATCTGCGTGACCGTCCCATCTGGAGCGACATCCGATACCCGCGCAAACCAGTCCGCGAGCGGCGCGGTTGCTGAAGCCCGCAGCAAAGCTCGCGGCCGACCGAGAATTGCCACATCTTCTTTCAACGGCGCAGAATCATAAACCAGACTGAACGCATCCACCGGACGCACATCACTCAGCAATTCGCCCCACCAAAAGCCGGCCTCAACGCCAATCGACGGCACATATTTCAGTTGATGCACCTCAGCCTGCGACGCACTTTCCGCCAGCGAGTGATTCGGCTGCATGAATAAAGTAGTTGCCTCCGCATTCTTCGGCGGCCACAGATCTTCCCGCCTCCACTCCCCCGGAACGTTCTCCAAGTTCGGATCAGGCGGGTGCCAATGCTGCATATAAATCACCAGCCGAGGATCATTCTCCACGCCCGTATCCCGTCCCTTCAGCCAATGATCGAAAAATCGCACCGCCTCGTTGCGCCACTCGATCTGCGGCCCGAAACTGGCGTCGTTGGGAAACGTGTGGTCCCAGGGGCCCACGATTGCCTTTACCGGACCGCTCGACTGCGTCAGCATGTCTGGTACGTTATCGCGGTATCCATCCTGCAACCCGCCGATCAAGAAGGCTGGAATCGTAATGTCATTTAATGGGCGCACGCGGTCGCGCCAGAACGGCCCATCATGCTGATGTTTCAAATACAGCAGCGACCATGGTGGCGTATCGAACCGTGGGCCGAAAACTTTTTCGTCTAGCGTGTAATCGGGCGCGCCAGTCCATCCCTCGGCCATGTCCATGTTCAATTCGAATTCGTCGATGTGTGCGATCCCATCCATGAAATGCACGTCATCGTGAAACAATTCCGCGGTCGCGTCCGTCGCAAGGATCGCTTTCAGCGCTGGCGGATGCCGCATCGCCATCTGCAGCGAGTTGAACCCTCCCCAGGAGATTCCGAACATGCCCACATTTCCGTTCGACCACGGCTGATGCGCCAGCCACGCAATCACTTGCTCGCCATCTTCCTGCTCGGTTTCTGAATACTCGCGCTCCGGCGGAGAGCCTTCACTCGCTCCGAATCCGCGGATATCGACACGCGCGCCAACATACCCGCGCCGCGCAAAGTACGCATGATGCGGGTAATCCTCCGCCGCAGTACCGTCATCCTTTCTGTATGGCAAATATTCAAGCAGAGCGGGAAACTTCTCGTCGGGCTTCGCGCCATCGGGCATATATAAAGTCGCCGCGAGCCGCACCCCGTCCTTCATGGGAATCCACGCCTGCTCCATGTGCACGCCATAGGTGGGCGGCGAAGGCGGGTCGATGGCGCGGGCAAGCGGAAGAAACGCTGATGTGAGAAAGCAGATTATAAGACCTGCGCGCAGCCGGCTCTGAGCCTTGTCCAAGTCCATGCCTCGAAGTGATATGAAACCGCGCTTATTGCGAATTTAGAAATTTCGGGCTGGATCCTCGAAATTGGCGCGAGGGGCAATGAGCCGGTTTTTCCTCAATCTCCCAACTCCTTACGCATCGCGCGCAAATCGAGTCCCAACTGCTCGGCCTTCTTATAAAAATGACTCCGCTCCAAGCCCAGCGCCTTGGCCGCCGAACTCACATTCGAATGGCTGCGCTTCAATTCCGCAAGTATGGTTTCGCGCTCAAAAGCGTCAACTCGATCGGCGAGTGTCGTGTTTGAGAATGTCGAGGAAGTTTGCAGGGTGCCCGCATTTCCCGGTATAGCCATCTCTACGCTTCCTCGATCAACTTTTCCGTCCGTCGACAATAGCATCAGGCGCTCGACGATGTTTCGCAGTTCGCGCACATTGCCCGGCCAGTTGTACCTCTGCAGCGACTCCATCGCGTCGCCGGAAAATGAAATCGATTTCCATCCATTCTGTGCGCTTACCTGC
>JASICF010000512.1 GCA_030044775.1 Candidatus Sulfotelmatobacter sp.
TACCGCTTGCACCCTCGTTGGCTACGACTGCAGCCGTGCAACTGGAGAAGCCATTGCAATAGCCTGTGCCTTTCAAAGCGTGCTCGAAGAAGGGCTGCGGCGTAACGGCACCGGCACTGGGTCCGGCCGAGCCGCCGCAACCGCCACCCGCCAAACCCGCAATGCCACCGCAATATTGCAGGACCATATTGGCGTAGGCTTGCTTAAATTGCTGCCCCCCGAGCGTCATCATGTAGGGAACCGGGTTGAGTTCGACCGGCTGGTACTCGTGAGTAATTCTGCGTCCGATATAGCCGAGCTCCAAGGTGACTCGGTGGCTCAACTGACGCTGCAGGGTGAGATCGAACGCATCGATCGCGTTGGCGCGGAAGCTCGGATCCAATCCCTCGGGGGAGGACGAGAAGCTGTTGTTGAATCCAGGATAGGTTGGCTGGGGCAAGGTCGCGCTCGCAAGCGAGATCAGCGGGACCGTTGGGCCACCAGCGGCAGAGGCGCTTTGTCCAACGCGGAAGGCAGTCGCGTAAGTCCCCGCACCCGAGGCTCCGCAGGTCCAGCTTCCGGGCGCAGAGCCGACCAGGTTCGACGGGCAAGATACGGGCTGTTCCAGCCCCAGCCCCAGCAGTGGCACCAACACTTGCACCACGCCATTCGTGCGACCGTACTGCCGGCCATAACCACCCCGTAAGACCGTGTCCTGAGTGCCGAAGATCTTCCCTGCCATTGAACTGCCGTCGAAGTGCGGGTTCCAAGCCAAAGCAACACGAGGGCTGAACTCGCCGTAGAAAGGATTGTAGGGATATTTCAATCCGTTGGCGGTATTGCCCACCAAAGCAAATCCGATTTCCGGGTTGTATACCTGTCCGGCAAGCGCGGCCTTCTTGACATTATTGAGATAAGTCTCGGTGCTTAGCGGCTCATCGGCAGCATCTACCAGCACTGTCTGTTTGCCCTGCGCCTCGACCGGCGGCATCTCCAGCGCGTAACCCAGGCCGTAAGTAAAGGTGAAGGTAGGCTTCAGGTGCCAGGTGTCGCTGAAGTAGACGTTGTAATAGGGAATAACGCTCTGGTCGAATGCGTTGGAAAGCGGAGGTAACAAGCTGAGATTGGGACCGCTGCGAGCGAACATCTGCGATGCGACGGAAACCACCCCCAATGCCGCCGCGGTCAGCGAATCGCAGGTCTTCGGGCCCGTGGAAATGGTAGGGGTTGTTGCGCAGGGATATAGCAAAGCCCCCAATCCCGATCCATTGACGTTGTTGCCCAGGGAATATACAGGGTAGGCGTTGATAGTGCCGCCGCTGTCGTTGCGCTGGTGGTAGTCAAAATTGTGCTGATAAGTGCCACCGAACTGGAACAGGTGGTTGCCTTTCAGCATGGAGATGTCATCACGAAACATGTTGTCGTGCCCATCCCAGAAACGGCGGCGGATGTTCTGATTGTTGACGTTAAACGGCCCGAGATCCTCAACCGCCGATTGACCGGCATCCAATTCCAGCGCACCGCCCAGCCCCGCGACTTGTGGTGGCGCGCCGGCGCGGTTCCAGGCCCACCAGTTCCGCAGGAAGCTGTAATGAATGTCGTTGGTGGTGTTCGTGGTGACGTTGGTGGTTAGACCTGCGACAAAGTACCAGTCTTGAACCGGATCGCTGGATTGAGAGGCCGGCGTACCCAGCGTGTCTCCCGGAAAAAAGCCTCCAATATCAACCTGGTCATCAGATGCCAGATTGATTTTGTAGTAACGCCAGCTGGCCATGAAATGATTTCTGGAGCCGAAATCGTGATCGATGCGCGCCACGTCGAAGTTGCTCGTGGTGGGTAAACTCAGGTTCGCCGCAAACCCTAAAATGTTGGCATTGTCGCAGATGCTCTGGCTGCAAGTTGCGTTCGACTGGGGCTCGTACTTACTCCATATTTGCGAGACCAACGGGTTCAAACCGAGCCCAAGCGGATCGCATAGGCCGCCCGGAGCTTTGGAGCAGCCGTAATTCGCCGCGTAAGTGACGCCGTTGAATGTGACCGGAACGTTGTTCAGGTTGTAAGCGATCGCTCCGGTAGCGGCGTTTGTCAGGAGCCCGAGACGCAGTGCCGGTGAGGGAACGTCTCTGGTGATGGTCTCAGAGTTTGGATACCGGAAGCCTTCGTAATTGAAAAAGAAGAAGGTCTTGCCACCGAGAAGGCTTTTGGAGGTAAGTGGCCCTCCGAGGGCGCCGCCAAAACGGCTGTAATGATAAGAAGGAAGATCGATGTGGCCGCAGTTAGGCGAGCCGCACTGGCCCACGCCCTCCCAGTTGAATTCGTTATTGGCCCAGGCATTACTCGACCAATTGTTATCCTTGTAATACTCGTAAGCCGTGCCGTGGAAAGAACTGGTACCGCGCTTTGTAACAACTTTAATTTCGGCGCCGGCTGAACTATTGAAGTCGGCAGTCTGGCCGGCGGTGTTTACCTTGAACTCCTCGACACTGTCCGCCGGAGTCGGCATTACGCCCGATGGGGCGGAAAAAGTAAACGATTGAGTCGACATGCCGCCGGTTGGATCGCCGATAACCATATTCTGCTGCGTACCGGTATATACGCCGCCGCTGCCATCCATGTCGTTACTGTTGTTGCCGCCATCCAGGGAAAAGTAGCTTTGGTCGTTCACCGCACCAGCAACGTCACCGCCGGCGCTTACGCCCGGCTGCAACTCGATAAACGTGTTGACGTCGCGGCCAATGCTGGGCAGGTTGTCGATGGCAATGCTGGGGACGGTGTTTCCTACTGTCGCGTTCATCGTCTGCAATTCATTGCCGACAGTCGAGACCTCGACGACCACGTTTGCGCCGCCGACCTGCAGAACCAGATTGCTGGTAAGGGCAAGTCCAACTTGCACCATCTGGTTCTCAGCCTTGGCCGTCGAAAACCCCGACTTGGCAACCGTGACGGTGTAGGCCCCGGGCGCGACGTCAGCGAAAAAGTACCGCCCCGTCGCATTCGTGGTGGCGCCTCGCGAAGCGTTGGTGGCCGCATCCGTAAGTGTGACCGTTGCCCCCGCGACGACCGCACCGGAGGCATCAGTGATGGTACCTGCAACGGTGCCAGTCGAGGTCGACTGCGCCCACACTGGCACAGCTCCAGCAAGGCACACAACCGTGAAAAGAACCAGAGCGAACTTCACACTTCGGATGTACATTATTTCCTCCGACCAAGAGATTGAGCGTCACGAGTGACCGCAACACTGAGGGAGACGCAAACCATCGAACGGTGTTGTGTATAGCAATCGGCAGACCAGATGGGATTCGTCGAATTTCAAGCGGTTACCTGAAACGCTCAGATGAAGTTATGTATTGAGAGACGCCAAACGGACGGTTGTCGCGGCGCATGTCTGGCGAGTGAGGTTGCATATCCGGAAGACCATCACCGGATTCTGTAGGGCTACATCAAAGCGTAGACAGATTCCCAAAAAGCCCAGATTTCGCGCACTCTCGCCCTCAGTTTGACTCTGTTTTATTCCAACATGCATACTGGTTGGTATGTTGTCAGCAGGCAAGAAGCCGACACGCAAACCGCCGAAGCTGCGCGACCCTGAGCGCACGCGGCAGCGCTTGTTGCAGGCGGCTTTTCGCGAGGTTTACCGATATGGCTTCCAGAGCGCGGGGATCGATACAATCCTGGCCGCCACCGACGTCACCAAAGGAGCGCTCTACTACCATTTCAAAAGCAAGGAAGCTCTGGGGTACGCCATTATTGAAGAGATCGTCGCAGAAATGACTCATGACAGGTGGTTGCGGCCTCTGCAGCGGAGCAGGGACAAGAACCCCATCGATGCTTTGATCGGCGTGGTACAGGCGATACCACATCAACCCAGGGACGTAAAGGGGGGATGTCCTCTGGTCAATTTAACGCAGGAGATGTCTCAACTCGACAAGGAGTTCCGCAAGCGATTGGAGAGAATCTTTCATGGCTGGCACGAGGGAGTTACCACGGTCCTGCGGAGGGGGCAGCATCAGGGAACAGTCCGCCGCGACTTGGTTCCGGAAGAGACCGCAAGCTTTCTGATCGCGATGGTCGAAGGCTACGAAGTGTTGGCAAAGAACGCTCAGGATGCGAAGGTGTGGAATACGGGAATTAGAAACATCGTGGGCTGGCTGAATTCTCTTCGCGCGCCGGGCAACCGCAGGCGGGGCTGATCGCATCGCTTGTACGAGTGCCACATACCAACCGGTTTGTATATACTGCAACGATTGGCGCGAGGAAACTACGATGGGGTCTGAGGGAGAGGCCGTAGGCGCGGACTCGCCCAGCTTCGGCGAGAGGAAAGCAGCCTGCGTGTCGCAGAGTGGAATCGAGCCGAATGAAAAAGCCCCCAACGGAGCGCGCGACGCGTCGGAGTGTGGTACTCCACACGTTCGCACAACAATCAGGCTCGTCGAGCATGAACTGCGGGAACTCATGCGGCAACGAGCAGGGATCGCGAAGCGCATTGGCTCGATCAAGAAAACGATCAGCGGATTATCGTTATTATTCGGCGACAAGCTGCCAGAAGATTTGCGTGAATGCGCACAGCTAGAATCTCGCCGATGGGGAAGAAAACGCGATGCCGAGCGTCCGCCCCAAACGAACCCTGTCGCCGATTCAACGGGCGCAATCGAGAAGGCGATTGTCTTACCGTCCAGTGTGGAATCTTGAGAGCGTTTGTTAGCGGTATGTCCAGGTACGGAGAAAATAAAATGAAGTTCAGACGCACGTACGTTGTATCCGCCGGTTTGATTTTTGTCTTGCTGCTTGCCTTCGGCGCGCCGCAACACATGTACGGGCAGGACAAAGCAACGTCGTCCACCACCTTAGCTTCAATCGATCCATATCTGATGGACCGCGACGCGGAGATTGCGATGGCCCGCAGCGCGGCGCCACCATCCATTGCCAAGGATGCCACAGTCATGGTCCTTGGACGGCGTGGTTATGAAACGGCCGTGGAGGGGAAGAACGGTTTCGTCTGCGTCGTGGGACGATCCTGGGACCTGCAGAAAAACAATCGGGCTTTTTGGGACCCAAAAATACACGGCCCGATCTGCCTTAGCGCTCCGGGGGCGCGGTCTTTTCTTCCGATCTACCTTAAGAAGACCGAACTGGCGATTGCGGGAAGTTCGAACACCCAAATAGAAGATGCCATAACAGACGCCATCGCGAAAGGTGAATTGCCCACACCCGAACCCGGCTCGGTGTCGTACATGTTGTCAAAGCAAGGATATTTGAATGAGGGCATCAAGGGGCCATGGCTTCCCCACGTGATGTTTTTTGTTTCCGAAATCGATCCTAAAGCCTTGGGATCCGACTTGGGGGATGACGTCCCGCTGGACGCGCACGAAGACAAAGTGGGCCGTTTTACTGTAATTGACGTTCCGGTAAGCAACTGGTCAGACGGAACACCATCGCCAGTTAGTGGCGGCGGGCACTGAAGGACCTTACGGCAGCCAGGGCAGAGCTGCTAAGGTCCGTCCCATCAAATAATCATTGCGAAGAAATTGAGTAACACAGGAGGAGTGATGAACCGAAAGAGATTTCGGGCGACTGGCTTTCTGAGCTTTGGGTTGATTCTTGTCTTGGATATGGCCTGGCCGGCGCGGGCAGAGACTCAGCAAACGTCATACCCGAGTATGGCGCCTCTCGATCAGTACCTGATGGATCGTAACGCAGAGATCGCCATGGCTCGTAGCGCGGCGCCCGAAGCCATCTCCGGCGATGCCGAAATCCTGGTTCTTGGGCGACTTGGCTATGAAACCGCAGTCAAAGGCAAGAATGGCTTCGTATGCGTTGTGGACCGAAATTGGACGGGCCAATTCGAAGGCGAGGGTTCTGAGAAATTCTGGAACCCTAGAATGCGAGGGCCGATCTGCTTCAATCCGCCGGCTGCGCGTTCCATCCTGCCAATTACGGTTAAGAGAACGGAGTTGGTATTGGCCGGTCAATCCAAAGCTCAGATCTTCGAAAGCATGAAGGCATTTGTGAAACAAGGGCTTCCACCCCTGGAGCCTGGAGCGATGTCCTACATGATGTCGAAAGATCAGTATCTTACCGATGGCAGCCCCCACCACTGGATCGCTCACCTGATGTTTTACACTCCACTCATGGACGGTGCTGTTTGGGGTGCAGATTTGTCCAAGTCTCCCGTCATGCTGAATCCGCAGTTCCATGGCGATCCGGAACCAATCGACGTGTTCATGGTTCCCGCGGGATGGTGGTCGGATGGAACGCCGGACCCGGTCAAGGCAGATTAGCAAAGCGAACGAATGTGAGCGGCGTGTGCTGAGGAGCCAGGAGTTGGCGGCAAATGGCTGCGTTCTCTATTTTGAGAATCGGAAAGGACATTGTGATCTATGAAAAGTATGCTGTGTTCTGTCCTGGTTGTGGTTACTGGTTTTGCGCTGCTGGCCGCCGTGCCTGAGGAAAAAGCGCCCAGGCCGCAATATGACCAAAAGGGCCAACTTATCCGGCCAGCCGACTACCGCGAATGGATGTTTCTTTCTGCCGGCTATGGCATGAACTACAGCCCCGCTCCCGACAGCCACGAGATGTTTACAAATGTCTTCGTGCAGCGCTGGGCTTACAACGCATTTGTGAACTCTGGAAAGTGGCCGGAGCAGAGCATGTTTGTGATCGACGAACGGGATGCGGCAAGCCGAAGTTCCATCAACCAGAAGGGCCATTATCAGACCGATCTGATGGGGCTGGCCATCGAGGTGAAAGATTCGGCGCGGAACCCGGATAAGTGGGCGTATTACTTTCTGGCCGCCGACGGCCAGACCGCCGATGCCATGCCCAAAGGCAACCCATGCTGGTCGTGCCACGACGCCCACGCCGCTGTCGAGCACACGTTTGTGCAGTTTTATCCCACGCTGAAAGTAGTGGCGAAGAAGTTCGGGACGTACAACGAAGCGCGGGAGCAAGTGACCGAGGTGAAGTAAGAGCAGACTTCGGTTGACGACGTTGCAGGCCACGATGGACTTCAGGCGCTGGAGCAGTAGCGAAACCGCCCATGGGAAAACTTTCGGATATCGGCGATCGCCAACCCAACAAGGCCGCGCGTGAGGAGTTGCTGCTGCCAAATGGACCCACGCGGACGCCTGCGACGGGTAAGTCTGCGCGGATTGCGATCAAGGTAAAGGGAAGAATCCTCTTCATCGATGCAGCCGATCTTATCGCGGTGGAAGCCAAAGGAAACTATGTCTTGTTGTTGCATACTTCCAGCTCGCACACGCTGCGCGAGTCTATATCGACCATCGAGGAAAAGCTCAATCTGCATGGATTCATACGAATTCATCGATCTGTGCTGGTAAACGCGGCTTTGGTTGAAGAGATTCATCCCTGCCCGACGGGCGAGTATATGCTCCGCATGCACGGAGGGAGGCAGTTCACGGTCACTCGGACTTACAAAAAGAATCTGCAACTCCTGGCGAGTTTGTGGATCGGCATGGAGGGTTTTGCCGGCGAGCAGGAACCATCCCTCCGGGCTGCCAGATAGCAAGCGTTGGTCTGGCGCCCCCATATTGAAGGGTTTCTGCCGACCACAGCAGCTACTCTTACTCTGCCGTCACCAGCACCGTATCCCGCAGAAGTCACACAGGGATCCAACATCTCACACGTTATAGGGCCTGTGAACCGGACTTCATCCATTGAGAAGGATCGGACTTCCCTTCCCCGATGTCGCCGCAGGCAGTAATTATCGCGCAGTCATCCGACAAGTTGCGCGGGATCGCACCGGCGTTCTCGCGCAACTCCTGCGCGGGTTCTTCATCAGAACGGACTCGCGTGGAAGTTTATTCACGACACTAAGTGACGCCGCTCCGACTTAGTCTTGCGTTTTACCTTACCGCTCCTCTTATTACCGAGTAGACTGCGATGGAGTATGGTGTAAGTCACTCGGGAAATGCACATATCACCGGGCGAACGGTCCTGGCATTTCTGTTCTTTTCAAGCATGAGTCGTGTACGCACGCCGGTAGACCAATGAAGGTTATGCCCCGAGTCAGGAGGCCGACGGATTTATGACGAAACGACTGGCGATTACCATCGCAGGCGCTGTGTCTCTGGGAAGCTATGAAGCCGGTGTCTTGTATGAACTGCTGCGGGCGATCCGGACTTACAACGAAGCCGCTCTCACCGAAGACAAGAAAATATACATTGATGTCCTTACAGGGGCATCCGCCGGCGGTATGACGGCAGCGATGGTTTCGCAGCGCTTGATGTATGACGCGGCATCGCTCGAAGGTGAATTCACAAACGCGCTGTATCAAGCCTGGGTCCAGCGCATCAGTCTGATGGGATTAGTCAAGATGCGCTGGAGCGAGAAGAAATGGCATTCTCTATTCTCCTCTGATCTTATCGAAGCGATCGGCCGCGAGATGCTGATCACCTCCATGGAAAAGAAAGGCAGCGGCCCACATGCAGCGGTTCAGCAGATCGACGGGGTGGCGCAAACTCTTCGTGTCGGTCTCGCGCTCACCAATTTGAACGGAATCGACTACATGATTCCCATTGCCGGAAACGATGATGACGGCTTCAACTACACAACTTCGGTCGACCAAATGACATTCGAAGTTACTCCAGACCACCAGAACCATGGTCTTCTCTGGAACCAAATGTGTGCTGCCGCCGTCGGCTCCGGAGCGTTTCCTGCCGCGTTCCGTCCTAAGGCGATTCAACGACAGGTCGAGGAGTATGGAGATCGACTTCCCGTAAACCCGGCCGAGTGGGTCGAAGGCAGAACATACGTCAAATGGCGCGGGAAATCGCCGGATGCGTTCCCATACTCTGATGGCGGAGTACTGCAAAATCAGCCTCTGGGCATCGCGAAAAACCTTGTCGACGCGACCGTAAAGGATCGCACGGCGCGTCTGGAAGCGTCGGCGTTTTGCGACGCACACGATCGTCTGTATGTATTCGTAGCCCCTCACTCGGTCCAATCTTCGGCGGAAACACTTATCGTTCAGAGGATCACGATCTGGGGCGAGCTAAAGCAACTGATCAATGTATACATGCGCCAGGCGATGTTTCATGACTGGATTGTCGCCGAAGGCGTGAACCAGGAGGTCCGATCTCTGGATAAGCGCGCATCACAACTTGCGAAGGTGATGGCGGCAGGATCACTTGATATCGAGTCCCTTCGAAAAGCTTCAAGCGAGCTCAATGCCTTGCTCATAGGCAGTGACGGACCGGAGCGCCTAGCCCGACTGAAAAAACAATACGATGCCGAGTACGAAGAAGTAAGTAGAGATGCCGGCCCACAGGCGGCAGAAACGTTTGTCAATGCTTTGGCCACGCTCGAGGCTGCAGCGCATCTCGAAGACCGAGACAAAATGAAGATCGTTGCCGTGATTGCCGATCCGCAAAAGGAACTCGCCGGATCTGGGCTCTCAGCATTCGTGGGTTTTTTCAAGAAGAGCTTTCGGGAGCATGACTACTGGGTGGGCCGCAAGAAAACGCGGGAATACCTGAAGCGAAGCGATGTGAAAAGCATTCTGGAGGTGACGAAGTGGCCGGAGGAGGATTTGTGGAATACGGCCCTCCCCAATCTTTCTGGAGTAACCCTGCCACTTAGCAAGTTTCAAGTCATACGGGCCGCGACCATTCCCGCGATCATTATGGTATTGATTCGTCCCGCGCTGATTATCTTAACGCTGGTCTTATGCGGTTTTGGCTTTGGCCTGTGGTATCTGCTGCATCGTTAGCTTAGCCGTCTTCGCGTGGGGCCGGAGAATCGAAAGGTAACCTTTCGGGAAAAAGTGTTGACCATTGCATGCTGGTCGTGACCTATCCGCCCGATGCGCTTTTTGGCGGGACTTCTCGAGACCTTAATACGGCCGAATTTTTTCTCAGCCCTTGCACTGCTGCTGGGGTTTTCCCGGCCACTCGCTCACAGAATACAATTATCGGCGGCAATCTCGTTATGACGCATGGCGGCCGTTGGCTCGCAACGAGAGTGTCCCGTCGTCATTTAATTTCTGCTGGCAGGCCCATCGCACCGGATAACGTATCCCTTTAACTTCAATTTCCGCTCGAAGCTTCAGCCCTTCCCATTTCGTTCCTCGATCCGGCAATACAAACTGCGCCTGCCGAATCTTTCCGGGCAGAGGATATCCCGCATCCAGACAACCGCTCTTTAAGATCTTACCGTCTTCACTCTCGACCGTGACGCGCAATACACCGGGAACTCCGGCAATACCGTCATTGGCAAAACCGATGATGAGGCCCTGATAAGCGTTATCTTCGTAGCTCCAGATGAATGACGGCCGCACGCGATAGCCGATGCGGCGATTGATCCGGTCAAACCACGTCGGGGATGCCCGATAGTAGGCGGCGAGGTTTTGAGCGCTGATCTGATGAAAATTCCAGAGCGACCAGTAGTTTGCGCCCACGTCCATTACATGAACAATCATGTCATCAACGGGCGAGACTCCGTCATGCGATGTGAGCTTGTCTGGCGCCTGGCCCGGGATGCCCTGTTCAATAACTGCCGCAACCCATGGCGGCCGATTGCTCAGCGCCTCGATCTGCTCATTCTCAATGAAGATCGTATCGCTGCGGATCCAGTTGTTGCTGCGGACACTGCGATCGAGAACCTCTGAATTTCCCACGCGGCTGAAATCGGGTTGCGTATTCGTAGCTAGCGGAGTCTTCGAGAAATTTTCCTGCTGAACTTCCCACATCTGAATCCAGGTCCGCTCGGCAGTCTGATAGTCCGGAAATGGGCTATTGCCAAACGGCCAGGTATGCCCTTCGCCCCAGAATCCATAAAGAAACGTGTCTATGAACTCGACCCAAGGTTTCCCGTTGAACTCCGCAGCAAGCTGTTCGATCAATTCTTTGAACGCCTGCTGAAAGAAAGGATGGTCAAATCGCGGCTGATATTTCGAATAAGGATTTTTCAGGAATCTTGCGCCTTCCGATGGCGATTCGTGCGGATCCATGACGAGATCGACGGTCGGCACCTTTTCGAGAACAAAATCCGGCAAGGCCGGCGCGTGCCAATAATCAGGCGCGCTCATCTGAACGCGCATTCCAATCCCCTTGTCGTTTTTCTTCGCCAGTTCAAATACAAGCTTGAGATACTCCGGAAACTCCAGCTTTCCTGGCCGCGGCTGAATTTCGCGCCAGGTCGGACGGATGTAAAGCTTTTGTCCCAGCGGAAAACGCACCAGATCTTCGATCGCTTGCGGAATGCTATCCGACTTGATTTCTTCCGTGCCCATGTCCGCCGTGATGTAAGTAATCAGACCTTTTCCATAGCCGGGTACAACATCTTCCGAGGGGGTCGTCGTCATCACCACTTCGTCGGTGGGAATGACGGCGTCGGGCGGATACTGCGGGAACGGCCCCTGATTCAGTCGATCGGAAACCGGAGGCCCGGAGCCAAAGTCGTACTGGCCCCAATTGTGAGCCGGTACGATCGCGTGAGCACTCGCGCTGCCGAATTGTGCAGCCGTCGCCAGGGCGACACTCGATTTCAGGAAGTCTCTGCGTTTCATGTCGGTAACGAGATGTTTCGTTTTCTTTCGTTTGTAAACTTTTAGTTGCGTTATGTGCGTGTTGTCAAGCGGGAAGTTCGAGTCTCGCGATCCCGCTGATTTCGCATATCTAAATTTTCTTTAAATATTCCTTGACACGTATATGCGTTTCAGAGTATATACGGTGAATGGAGTCAGTATTCGAAATCATTGCGGAACCGAACCGGCGGGCGATC
>JASICF010000513.1 GCA_030044775.1 Candidatus Sulfotelmatobacter sp.
TTTGCGGCAACTTCACACAAAATTGCGGCAAACTCTTCGCGAGCCATGCCGAATTTTTCGCAACTGCTCCTGGCGTGGAGCTCTGCCAGCAGTTCCGAGACGGCTGGCCGAACCGAGGGTGGAATTTTCGCAAGGCTCATTCAACAAGGGATGAAGCAAAAAAGCTGTCTTCTGATGCTATCAATTTCATTAGACGCCCGTAATATTAATTTTCGCAGTACGAGCAGAGTCTTTTTGTGTCGATTGCGTGACTTGGATGGGTTTCTTAGGTCGAAGGGATCGAGGTTTCCTATCTTGAAATAGGGTAAAGTTACTTCTGGATCCATTGCTCTAAGATTTCGCAGAAGTCGCCATCGCCTGCTGCGGAGTCGGCATTGAAAGCTTCCAGTGCGAGGCGAGCAGGGTCCGAGGAGAGTGAAATCCATGCAAGCCAGTTTGCCGAAGTGCAATTTGAACGGGAAGAACCTTATCTCTCGGGTGCTGTTACCGCTCGTTTTCTTTGCCACTATTGCGGCACTGGCCGCGGCCGGGCAAGGCTACAAAGTAGTCAAGACTTACAAAATTGGCGGAGAAGGTGGTTGGGACTATATGACTACCGACACTTCGGCGCGCCGCCTTTATGTTTCGCGTGCCACGCACGTGATCGTGCTTGATCTTGATTCCGGCAAGGAGCTTGGCGACATTTCCGATACTCCGGGAGTCCACGGCATCGCGCTTGCCCCAGAACTGGGTCGCGGATTTACCAGCAACGGCCGCGAAGGAACCGTCAGCATCTTCGATCTGAAAACGCTTGCAACCGCCGGCAAATTGAAGGCGGGAGAGAATCCCGACGCGATTCTCTACGATTCGGCGACGAAACGGGTATTCACTTTCAACGGCCGAAGTCATGACTCGACGGCGATCGACGCCGAAAAAGGCACGGTGCTCGGGACGATCAAGTTGGACGGCAAGCCGGAGTTCGCAGCCAGCGACGGCAAAGGCGAGATTTTCGTCAACATCGAAGACAAGAGCGAACTCACGGCCATTGACGCCAACAAACTGGAGGTCAAGACTACCTGGCCGCTCGCGCCATGCGAAGAGCCGAGCGGACTCTCGATGGATACAAAGCATCGCCGGCTGTTTGTCGGCTGCGATAACAAGATGATGGCCGTGGTTGACGCCGATACCGGCAAGGTGTTGGCTACACCAGCGATCGGCGATGGAGTGGACGCGACCAGATTTGACGAGGGAACCGGGCTCGCCTTTGCCTCGTGCGGTGAAGGGGTGCTGACCGTGATAAAAGAAGAGACGCCCGACAAGTTCGCGGTGGCGGAAACGGTTCCCACGAAGAAAGGCGCGCGCACCATGGCGCTCGATCGAAAAACGCACACGGTTTACACCGTGACGGCCGACTTCGGCCCTCCACCGGCGCCGACGGCGGACAATCCGCACCCGCGCCCATCGATTTTGCCGGATACGTTCGTGGTTCTCGTCATCGCCAAGTAAGCGGTACTTCCGTTCGGCGCGTTCGGCTGCTAAATCCTTCGGCGGCGAATGCCATCTAATGTGGTAGAGACAGCTACCGTGGATCGGCGGACTTACATGTCTGCGGACGGCTGCCGATTTCGTCGATGAACATTCCTGAAGAAAGATTCTATCGCGCCCGTGTCACCCAACGTGTCGACGTAACTCGCGATCTGTGGACGCTACGCATCTGGCCGGGAGAACATTTCGATTTTACTCCAGGTCAGTTTGCCTCCCTGGGACTGGAAATCAACGGTAAGCGCATCGAGCGGCCTTACTCCATGGTTTCGTCGCCTGCAGAAGATGAAGTCGAGTTCTTCCTCGAACTAGTTCCCGGAGGGATGCTCACACCTCGGCTTTACAAGTTGCAACCGGGCGACGAACTGCTCATGCGAAAACTTCCCAAGGGGAAATTTACTTTGCAAACCAGCGATAGCCGGATGAATCATCTGCTGGTTTCGACGGTTACCGGCGTCGCGCCTTTCGTCAGCATGATTCGAACCCTCGCGGAAGGCTGGCGCGAAGGCCGTTTCAACGAAGCGCAGCGGATTTTTCTGCTCCATGGAGCGAGCCGTCCGCGCGAGCTCGGCTATAAAGAGGAGTTAACGCGGCTTGCGGAAGAAATGCCATGGCTCCAATATGTTCCTACGATCAGCCGCCCATGGGATCACGCCGACTGGCAGGGTGAGATCGGCCGAGCCGACGACATTCTTCGCAAATATGCCGATCAGTGGGGCCTCACAGCGGAGAATACTCACGCGTATCTCTGCGGGCATCCCGAGATGATCACAAACAGCAAAGCAATCTTGCAGCGCCTCGGTTTTGTCGATCGGAAAGATATTAAAGAAGAAACCTATTGGATTGCTCCGAAGCAAGCCTTCGCCGGCAGCGCCGGACGTTGATACTTATGAACCAACTTTCGAAGTACGGCGTTTAACAACCGGATCCTCAGGTTTCAGCCGGGGAGAATATTACCAATACCGCCAGTTCTTCTTCGATGTCGTAAAAGCGATGCCCAACCTCGGCAGCAACGAAAATCATGCTGCCGGAAGAAACTTCGCGGTCTTCCGAACCGGCCTTAAAGCGGGCGCGGCCGCGCAACACATAGTAAATTTCATCTTCTCGATGCGGTTTCTGCCTGTCCGTCTCGCCTGCCGCGAGCACGTACAGGCCGGCGCTCATCGACGGAACGCGCATAAATTCGCGGTACAACTTGCCGCTCTGGGTGCGCTGCTCTTCAACTTCCGCCAGCCTGGCGAACAAGGTTTTCATGCGAAGAAGCCTCCGAAAACCAGTTCGGTGAATTGCGGAATCAGATTTTGCGTCTGCAGGTCGCCCTCCGGTTTATACCACTGATAAATCCAGTTGATCATTCCGAGAAGCGCGAAGGCCGCGGCACGAGGGCTTACTTTGGTTTTGCCGGCATCGCCGCTGCCATGATCCTCCCGCGGCTTCTGCGAGCGGGTTTTCTGCACTTCCGCAATCAGCTTTTCGAGGAAATGCACATACTCCTTCTTGCGCGCATTGATTCGCTTGCGTAACGACGGCGGCAGCGGGTGGTTCTCGTGCAGCATCACCGTGATCTCCCGATCTCGCGGACTGAGCACGACTTCAATATGCAGGCGGATCAGCGTGCGCAGCCGCTCTTCGGGATCCGCGATACCATGCAAGGGATTTAGCACCCGCTCCTGGGTGATTTCCATGGCATGATTCATAATCTCGAACAGGATCTCATCCTTGCTCTGAAAGTGATGGTAAAGGCCGCCCTTACTCAGCTTCAGTGCAGCCGCTACATCGTTCATGGAAGTCGCATCGTATCCACGCTGCTGGAAAAGGCGGGCAGAGGTGCGCAAAATTTCCTGCTTGGGATCGAGTGCGCCGTCGCGAGGCATCGGCTGACATGGTAAACAGTTGCCGCAGGAATGCCAATACGCCGGCGTACTGGTCGGCGAAGCGAAACACGGCAATAGGCAGTTATCGGCTGACCTGTCTCGGGAGGTTAGAAGCCGGCGTGTGCAGATCGACGCGTAGAATCGCCGCTGACCGCTTTTCCCGCCAGTTCGTTGAGGGCAGGCACAGATTCCGGAGGAATCAATTTTCGCTCGGGCGGCTGTGAGCCGGTGCGAATGGCTTCGGCCAGCATCTCGACCCCGAGGTCCGCGTTCGGGCGGATAAAAATGGTTGCCGTCAGGAGTCCGCTTCGAACCCATGACTGGCCAGTCTTGGGAAGGCCATCGCAGCCGGTAAATGGAATCTTCAGCCAACGATCGCGCTCGGTGCCGGCGATTTCGGCAAAAGCTTTTCTCGCTCCCGCGGCCATACTGTCGTCTTGCGCTCCCACCAGGTCGATGGGCGTCTTTTGGGAAGTGCTCAGTTTCAGCCAGGAACTCACGGCTCGATATGCGCTTTCTTCGGTCCAGTTTCCTCGCAAGCTCTTAAGCTGAATGCCAGATGGTTTGGTCCGCATCATTCCCGCCGTTCGTTCCTTCGCCGCCAGGCTGTTCGCGGGGCCTTCAATGTACAAAATCGATCCGCCTTTTGGCAGCAGCGCGGCAAATTGTCTGCCTTGAATCTGGCCGATTTCCCCATGATCGGAGCTGATGGCGAAAACTGGCACGTGACAATTCTGGCGCAGCTTCGCGAGATAGTCCGCATTGTGGTTCAAGACAACCCAACCAATGTCGGCGGTAACGGCTGCGCGCGCCACTTGCGGGAAGGCGGTTCCTCCTGCCGGTTCGAACACGATTGCGTCGGGACGACTGTCCGCCCCGCCTTGAATGTAGTGCAGCAGTTGCTGGCTTTGCGCAACGGCGTCGTTGTTAGCGTGAACGATCTTCAGGTCGACTCCCAGGCGGCGTG
>JASICF010000514.1 GCA_030044775.1 Candidatus Sulfotelmatobacter sp.
TTCCAGCGGGAAGGTCGGCACTGGTTCGCGAACGCATGGCGAACTTGAATCGCGATGCAGCCAAGTGGTCATTATACGAATTGAATGAAAGAGACGATGCGCTGGTGAAAATAGACTGTGCAGATCGGGGAAATGTCGCTACCCGGTTGGTGCATGCAACCGACGAAGAGGCGGCGCGCACGCGCTTTGCTGAGTCCATCGCCCGAGTTCGTCAGATTCTACCGAACTGCGAGGTCGCGCTTGTCTCGCCCGGGGAGATTGGGTTCCGCTGGCGGGGGCTGGAGTTTGCTCGCGCGCGGCTGGGGTGTATTCCAGGGTCGTTCTGCAGGACTGAAGAAATCGTATATGGAGTTGGCGCGGAGGAGCGGGTCTTAGAGACTCGAAATGAAGCCGCTTTCGTTGCCCTCGCCCATTCGCTGCGCGATGTGCGTCACCCTTATGGGCCGCGCCAGCATCCGCTGTGGCGTCTGCGCCCTGAAAGATGGCTCGAGTCGCTGGTAGCCGCCGATGTAAGCATGATCGACGAGCGGTTGCAGCCTGCCTGCTGTTATTCACAGGTGCCTGCATTTTCGGCGGCTGATCGCGCTATGGTCGATGTGCTGACGGCAACGCAGACCGGACGGCTCACGGTAGTGGAACTGAAAGCCGACGAAGACATTCATTTGCCGCTGCAAGGCGTGGACTACTGGTCGCGTGTGGAGTGGCACCACGCACGCGGAGAGTTCCCGCAATTCGGATACTTCGGGGACCGCGAGTTATCACCGGAGAAACCATTACTGTTTCTGGTTGCGCCGGCCCTGCATGTGCATCCCTCGACAGATACTCTCCTTCGCTACCTGTCGCCTGAAATTGACTGGGAGCTTGTGGGCATTGACGAGCACTGGCGCGAAGGAGTGAAAGTCGTATTTCGGAAGCGATGCGGCAAAGCCCACGCAGCAGAGAGACTCCAGGCCCGTTCGGCATAGCGGTGTAGCTTCCCGCAAGCGCTCTGCGAGTGCCTCTACACGCAAATCTCGCTTACGATACCCGCAGAGATGCAATCAGATTGGGCGGACGGCGCACCGCTATGGCAAAACAGCCGGCATTAACGGGCTACGCAGAAGGTGAACGACTGTACGGTTTGTTGGCCAACTTCCCGGTTTTGGTGACGGCTTTTTCTATTTTCGTAACAAACAAAACAAAGTGTTTTGCGGAACGCTCCAACTGCGCTAAGATTCGCCGGTTTTCGGTCGAACACGGACAATCGATCCGTTGATGTTTCCCAAGTGCAAATACAACCAAGGAGATCACATGGTCCGAAGATTCAGTACTTTCTTACCCAGGATTTTCGTCTTCGCTCTAACCTGCACCCTCCTCTGCCAGGCCCAATCGCAACTGCTCACAAAACACGTTCGTGATGCGGTGATGAATGGGCAGGCGCAGTTGATCGGCCAACTCCCGCCAAACCAGATTCTGCGCTTCGATATGGTTCTGCCTCTGCGTGATCGCGCAGGGCTGCAAAGTTTTCTGCAAGAACTTTACGATCCCTCCAGCACGTCCTTCCATCAGTTCCTCAAGCCGCAGGAATTTACTGCCAGGTTCGGCCCCAGCCAGGAAGATTGGGACGCCCTGGTTGCTTTCGCGAAGGCCAACGGTTTCGAAGTCATCGGTGGAACCCGCGACAGCAGGGATCTGTGGCTCACGGGCACTGTTGCCAACATTGAGAAAGCCTTGCATGTGAATCTGGGCATTTATCAGGACCCCACCGAAGACCGGCAATTCTTTGCTGTGGACCGCGAGCCCACCGTAGACCTACCGTTCCAGCTCTGGCACATCACCGGTTTGGATAACGATTCCAAGCCGCATCCCCTGTATGTGAAGAAGAGCGACTACGCGAGGGCGCATGGGATTGATCCCAACAAGGTCATAACTCATGCCACTACCGGTTCCGGCCCGTCGTCTTCCTTCCTTGGAAGCGACATGCGCGCAGCTTATTACGGCGGAACGGCGCTCACCGGTTCGGGCCAGAACCTCGCGCTGTTCGAGTTCGCCGGTACCGATCTGTCTGATCTTTCCACCTATTACAAAAACGCTGGGCAAACGGAGCCTTTCACTCCCACTCTTATTTCCACCGGCGGGTTCGGCACGAGTTGCGTCGACAGCGGCAGCAGCGCGTGCGACGATACCGAGCAGACCCTCGACATGACCCAGTTCATGGGTATGGCCCCGGGCGCCAACATGCTCTACATGTACGTTTGCGGCGATGTCTTGGCGAATGGATCGGGAAACATCAGCGATACCGCTTGCATCAGCGCGATGGTTACCGATACGGACGCTCCCTTATCCATGCAGATCAGCTGCTCGTGGGGCTGGACACCGGCTGACCCCAGCACGCTCGATCCATATTTTGAGCAGATGGCTTCGCAAGGCCAGAATTTCTTTGCCGCATCCGGCGACAGTCAGGCCTGGTCTTCGTCGAACGAGGCGTGGCCGGCGGACGATGCTAACATCGTCTCGGTCGGTGGCACGGACCTGACAACTTCCAGCGCAGCCGGCCCATGGGCTTCGGAAACCGCCTGGGTAGACAGCGGCGGTGGCGTTTCTCCAGACGACATCGCGATCCCCTCCTGGCAAACGGGTGCGGATAGCTGCTCCGGTTGTTCAAAGACGCTTCGGAACGGCCCTGACGTTTCAGGCAACGCGAACTTCACCTATTACGTCTGCGCCGACCAAACCACCTGTACGGCGAACGAATACGGTGGCACCAGCTTTGCCACGCCGATGTGGGCAGGCTACCTGGCTTTGGCCAATCAGCAGGCAGCGGCCAACGGCAAAACGATCGGATACATCAATCCCACCCTTTACCCGGCTGCCGAGGGATCAAGCTACAGCACGATCCTCCACGACATCGCCAGCGGAAGCTGCGGCAAATACTCGGCGGCAACGGGCTTCGACCTGTGTACCGGATGGGGCAGTCCCAACACGACCGGAATGATTAACCTGCTGGCTCCCACGTCGACGTCGCCGAGCTTTACGCTTTCGGCTTCGCCGAGCAGCTTGACTGTGACGCAGGGAAGCAGCGGCACCAGCACGATCAGCGTGACGGACGTCGGCGGATTCACTGGCAGCGTAACGCTGGCTGCATCCGGCTTGCCGAGCGGAGTGACCGCGACGTTCGGCACCAACCCGACAACCGGAACCAGCGTGCTGACTCTTACAGCGAGCAGCACTGCCACGACCGGATCGGCTACGGTTACGATCACAGGAACCTCCGGCACGTTGACCGCAACCACAACGATTGCCCTGACGGTGAGTTCAAGCACTTCGCCGGCGTTCAGCGTCAGCGCCTCGCCCACATCGGTGACCGTAACTCAGGGCAGCAGCGGCACCAGCACGATTACCGTGAGCAGTACGGGCGGCTTCGACTCAGCAACTACGTTGAGCGCGTCCGGTTTGCCCTCGGGTGTAACCGCAACGTTCTCCACCAACCCGGTCACTCCGCCGGCAAACGGCAGCGCGACCTCAACTCTTACGCTAACTGCTTCCGCGAGCGCCACAGTTGGCGCGGCTACGGTGACGATCACCGGAACTTCGGGATCAACCAGTCACAGCACGACGATCTCGCTGACGGTTAACGCGTCAAGCTCGTCGCCAAACTTCACCATGTCTCTGTCGCCGTCATCGTTCACAATCGATGACAACGGCAGCGTAAACACAACTCTCACCCTTACCAGCGTGGGCGGATTCAGCGGATCGGTGACGTTGAGCGTGAATGAATTCCCGACCGACGTTTCGGCAACCGCGTCGTCCAACCCCGTACGGGTGCCGAAGAATGGCACCGCGACCGCGACCATCACCTGGAGCGCTTCTCGCAGGGCGCCTACAGGAACAACTACGATTGAGCTCATTGGGACTTCCGGCTCGACCGAAAACGAGATCCCCGTTACGATTACAGTTGCACCGTGACGGATAGATCGTTCTCTGAAAGAAAAGAGCCGGCCCGAAGGGGCCGGCTCGATTTTCGTGGCGGTTGGTGCTCGCGGGGGGGACAGCCGCCTCGGCTGTCCGGCGGGGCGAAGCGCCGCATCGAAATCGCCGACCTAGGAGTCCTTCCACCCTCCCAACAATCGCCGCACGTCGACTATTTGTCCCAAGTGATACGCGTTGTGATCGGCAATCAGTAATGCCTCGCGCAAAATCGTTTGCCCATCGCCCCAGGGAATTCGCGCATACAAGTCCGTCTTTGGGTTCGCGACCAACTCTTGCATCGCCTTAAGGTCTTTGCGAAATTGCTGAATGCTCTTGTTCCACACGGCAGAGCTGGCTGGCCCTTCGCTTTCCGGCCAATATCCTTCCGGCCACTTCGGAGACTCGTGCTTAGGGTTGCGGCTGAACTCAAGAATATCCCACTGCGCAATCCGCAAATGTTCGAGGAGCATCCACGCCGAGTGCGGCAGGCCATCCGGCTTTACGCCGCGAAGATTTTCGGGCACATCTGTAACGACATCTCCGAATTTTGCGTGCGCTCCGCCGCCGTCGAGCAGGTACACCAGATGTTCTCGCAGTTGTCTGTCGTTCCCGCTCGCGGCTGCCGCTTTACGCTTCGTTGCCATCTCGTGCCTCTTTCTCCTGAAGTTCGCCAAGCGGAGTGGCCTGGACAGGCCCTGCATCCTCCGGCTTCTCGCCTCTTAAGACGCGGCCGATGCCGCGAACGATGCGGCGCATGGGAAAAATATTTTTTTCGTCGGCTAGGAAGATCTCGCCAACTCTTGTGCCGCGGTAGAACCAGCGCTTCAACAGTGCGAGGTGCTCCATCGTCTCGCTGGCTGATTTCGCCGGACTGGAGGGAAATGAATCCAACGCCGCTTGCACTCTTGATTCCATGGATTGCGATTTCGCCTGCTCTGCGGGCTGAATCGAGAACACCACGGGACCGGAAATCGCGCCCCGTTCCACGTGGAAGAATTTCACCGAGTCCGCAAGCTCGCTCGGTTGAATGATCAGAGCTGACAGGCGGTCGATCCGGCGAACGACTTCCGGAAACTGGCTGACGACCGGCTTCAACTTCTCTAAACGCACGTGAATCGCGGCTGCATCTTCGAAAGCCAGCTTCGCCGATGCGGCGTCGCGCTGAGCGGAGAACGCGCGCACCAACGATTCTCCGCCCGATTTAAAATAGTTTTGCACGCGTTCGACTTCGGCAGAATATTCCTCGTCGGTGCATCCCTTGAAACAAGGTGCCAGACACATTTTCATTTCGGAGTAAATGCAGCCGGGGAACTTGGGGTCGGGGTGCAGGTCATCGACGCAGCGCCGCATCTTGAAAAAATCCAACGAGTCGTTCATGAACTTCTCGGCGACCATGCGCGATCGAAACGGCCCGTAGTAGAGCGCTCGTCCATTGAGCCGGCCGAGGCGCGTCGTAATCGAAGCTCGCGGGTATTCGTTTTCCAGGTGCAACTTGACGAGCGGGGCGAAGCGGAAGCGCAGACGCTTTGCGTAAGTTTGCGGGAACGTTTCCCGGAGCAACCGATAGAGCAGAAAACCCGATTCGAAATCCGATCCGGTCAGCGCGTATTCAATCGAGCGC
>JASICF010000515.1 GCA_030044775.1 Candidatus Sulfotelmatobacter sp.
GCAGATACCGCCTCCAACAGGCGAACCGCTCTTTTACTGCCCGAAATGCGCTCGAGAGGTGAACGATCCGCTAACGTGCGGCGATTGCTCTGCGATCATTTGCCGCAGATGTGGAACGCCACTGGAATCTCCCGACGAACTGGGTATTGGATGATGGACTCCGGCGTGGCTCCAGTCGCGACTGAAACTCCAGCATCGACATCGCAGCCTACGCTTGTGCGCGGCCTCAGCCTGCTGGATTCCGTGCTGTTGCTGGTAAGCGGCATCGTAGGCTCCTCGATTTTTCTAACCGCGAAAGACATTGCCGGACCTTTGCCGCAGCCCATGTTGTTTCTGGGAGTCTGGGTCCTCGGCGGGGTGATCTCGCTATTCGGCTGCGTGGCTTTCGCTGAACTAGGATCGATGTTTCCGGAGTCCGGCGGGCAATATGTTTATCTGCGCGAAGCGTACGGCGATCTCATCGCTTTTCTTTATGGATGGATGCTATTTGCCGTTGCGAACGGAGGATCAATCGCGGCGCTTGCGGTTGCAGCTGCCGCCTATTCGGGACAGGTTTTCCCCATCGTTTCGCAGGAGCACATAGTTTTGGCGGTGTCTGGGGTCACGATTACGCGGGCCCACTTGTTCGCGCTGGTCTTAATTGCGTTTGTCACGTACGTGAATGTGGTTGGCCTGCGATGGGGCGCGCTGCTGCAGAATCTTTCCACCTGGACGAAATTCACCGCCATGGCGGGATTCGTGCTCCTGGGCCTTTTGATCGGTAAAGGCGATTGGTCCCACTTCAGTTCGCGAGGAACGAGCGCCGCGCTGAATCTTCATCCCGCGCAATTGGTTTCCGCCATGGGAATCGCGCTGATTGCAGTTTTCTGGGCGTACGACGGATGGGTTTACATCACATGGGTTGCCGGGGAGGTTAAGGAACCGCGACGGAATGTGCCTTTAGGCATGGTGCTGGGCGTGCTGGTTGTCGGCGCGATCTACATGGCAATGAACGTTGCTTATCTCTATGCATTGCCAACAAGTGAAATCGCCAGGCATGAGACGATCGCGCATGCGGCAGCGGTGGCGTTGTTCTCGCCTCGTGCCGCCGTATGGTTGTCGCTGATGATCGCGATCTCGTGCTTCAGCGCCGCCGCAACCTGCACGCTTTCGGGCGCGCGAGTTTATCTGGCCATGGCGCAGGATGGAGTCTTTTTCAAGCGCATGGCGGTGATTCATCCCAAGTGGCGGACACCGGCTTTCAGCCTGATCGGACAAGGCATCTGGGCTGGATTGCTCACGGTGAGCGGGCGCTACGATCAGCTTTATACCTACGTCATTTATGGCATGGTGCTTTCGTATACGCTGACGGTAATCGGGATGTTTCTGCTGCGCTGGAGGCGGCCGGAGATTCCGCGTCCTTATCGATGCACCGGGTATCCGTGGCTGCCGGCGATCTACGTGCTGGTTGGCGCCGCGTGGACTTTGAATACCATCATCACGCGGCCAACGGAAGCATTCTGGGGTACGGCAATCGTGCTCATCGGTATCCCGGGATATCTTTACTGGAAGCGGAGCAACCAGAGAGCTGCGGCAACCGGGTAAAACTCGGGATGATCTGTACCGCGAGCAGGTTGCTAACCCGGCAAATCAGAAATGGTATAGTGGTATGATCGCTCGGCACCGAACGCTCCTGTGGCCCCGAAGGAGCAGCAGAGCGAGAATAGTAAGCGGTTCCGATTTCCCTAAAATTCTCCAGAAAAAACTTCCGTCATGGCGATAGCGACTATCAATCCCGCAACTGGCGAACTGGTAAAAACCTTTCGAGCGCTTACCCCCGCGGAAATCGAACAGAAGCTGCAACTGGCGGTTAGCACGTTTGAGGTTGAGCGGAATACTCCTTTTTCAGAGCGCGCGCGCAGAATGAACTGCGCGGCGGAGATTCTGGAGCGCGATAAAGAGAAATTCGCCCATCTCATGACATTGGAAATGGGCAAGCCGTACAAAGCCGCGATTGCCGAAGCTGTGAAATGCGCCGGAGGCTGCCGATATTACGCGCAGAATGCCGAGCGCTTTCTGGCCGATGAAATCATCGACACAGGCAATCAGAAAAGTTTCGTGCGCTATCGGCCGATCGGCCCGATTCTAGCCGTGATGCCGTGGAACTTCCCTTTCTGGCAGGTGATCCGATTCGCCGCTCCGGCGCTGATGGCAGGCAATGTGGGTTTGTTAAAGCATGCTTCGAACGTTCCGCAATCGGCGCTGGCGCTGGAGAAGATTTTTCTCGATGCCGGGTTTCCGGCAGGCGCGTTCCAGACTCTGCTGATTGGCTCTGAGCAGGTCGACGCGATTTTGAACGATCCGCGTGTAAAGGCGGCCACACTCACGGGGAGCGAGCAAGCCGGCATTCAGGTTGGGATTGCGGCGGCAAAGAGAATTAAGAAAGTGGTGCTGGAACTCGGAGGCAGCGATCCATTCATCGTGATGCCCAGCGCCGATCTGGATGCAGCCGTCGCAACTGCGGTTGAGGCGCGCGTGATCAACAACGGCCAGTCGTGCATCGCGGCTAAGCGGTTCATTGTTGCAGAATCGATTGCCAGCGAATTCGAAAAGAAATTCGTGGCGCGCATGGAGGGCCTTCGCGTCGGCGATCCCTTCGAGGAAAACACTCAGCTTGGGCCATTGGCGACGGCGGATGCGGTCAAATCTCTCGATGCGGATGTGCAAAAAACCGTAGAGGCTGGGGCGAAGCTGCTGACTGGCGGCCATCCGCTGAAGATGCCCGGCAATTATTATGCGCCGACGGTGCTCGCCAACATTCCCAAGAATTCTCCGGCGTACCGGGAGGAACTTTTCGGCCCGGTGGCATCGCTGTTCCGCGTGAAAAACATTGACGAAGCTATCCGCCTCGCCAACGACAGCCGATTCGGTCTCGGCGCCAGCGCGTGGACGAAAGATGATCGGGAGCGCGAACGTTTCATCAACGAACTTGAATCAGGGATGGTTTTTATTAATAAGATGGTGGCTTCCGATCCGCGAATTCCCTTCGGCGGCGTAAAGCATTCCGGCCACGGACGCGAGCTTTCGGCGAACGGAATTCGCGAGTTCATGAATATCAAGACGGTGTCGATCGCGTAGGGCTTTATTGCGTCAACGTAATTCCGCTTAGAATTCTCTGCTGCTGTGCGATCAGCGCCTGCACTCCCTGGCGGGCGAATGACATCATCTTGGCGAACTGC
>JASICF010000516.1 GCA_030044775.1 Candidatus Sulfotelmatobacter sp.
CCGAAGTTCGCGGCAACGATTCTGGCGTTTGCGGATTTGGCCGACTCTCGGCCAAGATATTGACTAACCTCAGCAGCCGCAGAACGCGCCGCTTTCATCACCGCCGCGTTGGGCGGAGGTACGGGTTTCCAGCGATTCTCTTTGGAGCTCCAGTACATGAGGTTGCGGCGCGGCACACTCTCTTCCGCCCGTCGAACCGGCTTTTGCGGCTCAAAATCATTGACATAGATCGTCCGGCCATGGTCATCGGTGGCCTTAATCTGGGAGGAACCGTCGCCATCTTCGGCTAGGCATGCCTTAGACGAGAGAGAAAACGAGGTCGCGGCAAGGGTACAGACCATCAGGATGATTTGCAGGCGCTTTCGCATCACCGGGCTTTGCCTTCCAGGGCGAGACAAACCTCACCCCACCTTCTTGCTACCCGGAACCTGACGGAGAATCACTAACCAGAGTGCTTCAATTATACGGGCTGGAAAACGGCGGGGCAATCTATCTGAAGGACGTAGAACCACTAGAGTAATCCATGTAATATATTGAATATAAACGACTTAATGAAAGGCTGATTACGGAACTCTTATCCTGCCTTGTCCAAGGAGAGCCCAAGAGCGTCTAGTGATAAAGAGCGCAGCAGGTTACGGCGCATGCCCCGCTCCACCTCGGCGACTTGATCACTCAAGGCGGAGATCGCGAGGAAATCGGTCGATTCGGCCATCTTGATCAACTGGCTCTGGATGTCCATATTGTGGACGAGGGTGGTCGCCCCTGACTGGACAAGCATCAAATCCCGAAGCAGCGAATGCAGGGCGCGCAGAAGCTGCTCAGTTTTTTCCCGTCCCTCGGCGCCGGCGCGGTAGGTTTCCGTCATTTTAAAGAGCTGGCTGTGCTCCCCGCCAAACAGTGCCGAATTCAGTAAAGTCAGGGCGTTGGCTCGATCCGAAATGTAACTCTCGAGGTCGAAGCTGCGCGCCCTGCCAAGCGCACCCTCGCACAATCGGGCCACCAAAGCGCGCTGTACCGCTTTCCATTCCGGTCGATGCTTCACCAGATATTGGTCGACCTCTTCGACCGGCAGCGCCTCGAGGGTGAAGGCCATCGCTCGCGAGCGGATTGTCGGAAGCAATTCTCCTGAGTTTTCTGAGAGCAGGAAGATCGTGGCGAATTCGGGAGGCTCTTCCAACACCTTCAGCAGTGAATTTGCCGCTTCTTTCATGAAAGAGGAATCGGTGAAGATGTAAACCCGCTCGCGGACCTCGGCTGGGCGATAGTAGATCGTTTCAATTACCCGACGCACCTGATCGACCTTGATCATCATCTGCGGCGGGTCGGGAGGGATGATGAGCACATCGGGGTGAGTCTGGATGAACAGGCGCGTTTCTTTTTTGTCGGTTTCGCGGAGGGCTTCGCGCGCTTCAACCGCTTCCGTCAGTCGTGCATCGAGATCGGCAGATTGTGCAATGCGGCGGCAGTTGGCGCACTGGCCGCAAAAATCGGGCAGGCCGTCCGTTATTGTTGGCGCGAGGCAGTTCAGCGTCTGCGCCAGCATGAGCGCCAGCGTGTACTTGCCGGCGCCACGCGCGCCGGCGAGGATCATCGCATGCGGAAAGCGGTTGTGCGCCAGCATATCGCGCAGGCGGTGGACGGTTTCGATGTTCCCGTGAAAATCAGAGAAGCTCATCCGAAATCAGAATTTATCATGGAGAACAATCACAGAGGATACTTCGTCGCCTGGGCCCCGGGCAGGATCGCTGAATACCCGAATTCAGCTTACTACACGACAAGCGCTGGGCGTTCCGGTCAGCGGCTGTGCTTCAGGTGAATTCCGTAGCCGCCAACCAGCCATTCTCCGCTCTCATCTGATTCGCGTCCGTCTGGAGATGAACATGTACCGCGCCCTTTGTGTGCTGCTGTGTGTCTCTTCTTTCGCCCTCGCCCAAACTTCCAATCAAGCGCAAAGCAATGGTTCAGCGGCGTCCTCCGCAGTGCAAGTCGTCGATGTGATCAACGGCTCGACCCTGACTACGTACAACGTCGATCCCACAACATTTGAAGCAACCGAAGTCGGAGCCATCACAATCACCCAATCGGCCAATCCCGAACTGGTGACATCACCGAATGGGCGTTTTCTTTACTACCTCGCCTTTAACGACAGCAATAGCGGCAACTCAATATACGTTTACGATACCAATGCATCGGGACTTCCGCGCAATACCCCCGTGCAAACGGTGAACGCCCCGCAGTTGTATTGGGAGGCGATCGCGCATCCCAGCGGCAGGTTTTTGTATACGTTGGCAGTCGGCCATGGGAGCGGTGGAACTACACCCTACGCGATTGTCGGCCACCAGATCGATGAGAACGATGGCAGGCTCAGCCAGCCCGTCAAAGAGGCGACTTACCAGCTTGATTCAGGCACCAGTTTTTGCAATCCCTGGATTATGGGATTCAATGCCTCTGGCTCCATCATGTATGACGCGATTCTCTGCAGCTATCCGCACGGATCGGGTGGGGCGACGTACAACGAGCGCTCCGTTGATTTAAAAACCGGCGCTTTGGGACCAGACCAACAGATTTTCACCTGGAACGAATACGCAGGCAATGGCAACAATAACGTTCAATTCGTAAAAAACCTCATGTTCGACTTCGGCATGACCGAGTTCCCGCCGACAACTTGGGTGGATATTTTCCAGGCACAACCAAGTGTCACCACGCCCCTGGTGAACTGTACCGGTTCCATGTGGGCGGTTTGTGGAAACTCCAGCGGCATCGCGCACCCATCGGGCGAGTATGTTTTTCTTGGCGACGATAATTCCGGGCCGATCACATACATTGGCAGGATCAATCGGAGTACCAGAGAGATCGCCCAGACCGACTCGATTCCGTATTGGGTCGGAGAATTCAGCCCGGATGGCACGGTCATTTATGCGGACAACACAACGGACGTCGTAATTTTTGGGTTCTGCATAGAGTCGGGCCAGGCCGTTCAGGGAGGCACGATCAGCGGCATGGCTTCGTATCCGACCCCGGGCACGTACCTCGCGACCGAACGATATTAGAACCCAAACGATGTAAGCGGGCGCTGGGCCTGCTCCGACACCTGGCGCCCATTACGCCCGCAGATTTAGTTTTTGCCTTACGACTTCCATTAGACGCCGATGAGTTTCGTTGGGCGTTCCGCGAGCATCGATCACCGCGATGCGCTGCGGCTCGCGTGCCGCGATCTTTTCGTACCCTTCGCGAACGCGTGAGAAAAAAGCCGAGGTCTCCTGCTCGAAACGATTTTCGTCGGTGCGCTGCGCGCTTTTTGCTTTTGAGTCTGCACGGGCTGCCTGAGCCGCCCGGCGATTGCGCAGCCGCGCGCGAGCCACACTGCGGCCGGGATCAACATTCAGCAGGAGGGTCAAATCCGGCTGCAAACCTCCACACAAAATCTGGTGGAGCTTCAAAACGTTTCCGCTGCCGAGATGGCGGCCGTAGCCTTGGTAGGCTTCGGTCGAGTCCGTGAATCGATCGCACAGCACAATCTCGCCACGCTCGATCGCAGGCTGAATCACCTCGGAAATGTGCTGTGCGCGCGCGGCGAACATTAACGACATTTCGGCGATGGGAGAAAGTGATTTGGTTTTGGAATCGAGCAGAACCTGGCGAATTCTCTCGCCAATGGCAGTGCCGCCCGGCTCGCGAGTCTCGATTACCTTGTGTCCAGCCGCGCGCAAAGCCGCAGCCAGCTTGCGCAGTTGCGTGCTCTTGCCGGTTCCGTCCAGACCTTCGAAGGTGATGAATTTTCCGCGCCGCGACACCGTGGAATGATAGCAGCGGAGATGCTTCCCTGTACGCCCGCTCTTCCCGGCTGCTATAGTCTAAAGTTCTTCGTGGGTTCGATTCATCTTCAAACCTAATGGCGATTTCATAGGAGCCCCAATCATGAAGCTCTCAAGAATTTTGGGAGTGTTTTGCCTTCCTTTGGTGGTTGTCGTTTCCGGCTGGTGTGCAGCTGGACCAACAGTAACTCTTTTCGTCGACGCCACCTCTGCTCCCCGCAAGATTTTTCGCGCCCAGTTAAAAATTCCAGCCAGCGGCTCAGAGTTGACTCTTTACTACCCAAAATGGATTCCCGGCGAACACGCTCCGGACGGGCCGGTGATCGACCTTGCGGGATTGAAGTTCACATCCGGCGGGCATCCGCTGAAGTGGCGGCGCGATCTCCTCGATGGATTCACCATTCACGTCGAGATTCCCTCTGGAACGAGCGAAGTAAATGCCGATCTGAATTTTCTTTCTCCGGCAACTTTCGAGCCTGGCTTTTCGGCGGGTTCCTCGGCTACCGACAAAATGGCGGTGATCAGCTGGAATCAGGTTTTGCTCTACCCGAAGGGATGGAAGGCGGACGAAATCACATATGTTGCGAGTTTAAAACTGCCTGCCGGTTGGAAGTATGGAACAGCTCTCCCGATTGCCTCGTCGAACGATAATAACGGCGAAACCGAGATCTCTTTTCAGCCCGCGCCGCTGAACACACTCGTCGATTCCCCGGTGATCACGGGTGAATATCTAAGAGTCGTGAAGCTGGCCGATGATCCGCCGACTGAAATGGATATTGCCGCCGACAGCGCGGCTGCGCTCGATGCACCCCAGGAAGTGTGGGATCACTATCGAAGCCTGGTTGAGCAAGCCAACAAGCTTTTTGGCGCACATCACTATCGCGATTACCACTTCCTCTATAGCCTCAGCGATCACGTGGCTCACTTTGGATTGGAGCATCACGAATCGGATGATAGCCGTGTGGGCGAGCGTGGATTGGTCGACCAGATGGAGCGCAAGCTGGACGCGAGCCTGCTGCCTCACGAATACGTGCACTCCTGGAACGGGAAGTATCGCCGGCCTGCGGACCTGTCTACTCCGGATTATCAGCAACCCATGCAGGACGATCTGCTGTGGGTCTATGAAGGGCTGACGAACTATCTGGGCACCGTGCTCACCGCGCGCAGCGGATTGCTCACGCAGGAGGAAGCGAGAGAAGACCTGGCTTTGACCGCAGCGGGACTGGACCACACTCCGGGCCGCGCCTGGCGTAACCTGCAGGACACAGCCGATGCCGCGCCCGAGCTTTACTTCTCGCCGGAAGCATGGCACTCCTGGCGGCGGAGTGTCGATTTCTACGATGAAGGAACTTTGGACTGGCTGTGGGCGGATGTGATCATCCGCCAGCAGAGTAAAGGCAAGAAATCGCTGGACGATTTCTGCCAGTTGTTTCATGGCGCACCCAGCACCGGTCCGATGCTCAAGACCTATACATTTGACGATGTTGTGAACGCGTTGAACCAGGTCGTTCCTTTCGACTGGCGTGGATTCTGGGTTCAGCGTCTGACGAATCACGGCCCGGGCGCACCGCTCGGCGGAATCGAAGGCAGTGGATGGAAAGTGGTCTACGATGACACGCCGTCGGAAATGGTGCGCAATGAGGAGGGCGAACGCCGCATCGACGTGGCTGACTCGATCGGGCTGGAGCTGCGCGACGATGGCGTGATCGGCGATACGATTGAAGGCATGCCTGCTGCTCTTGCCGGCATCGGGCCGGGGATGAAGCTCATCGCGGTGAACGGCCGCCAGTACTCGCCCGAAGTGCTGCGCGATGCCCTCAAAGCTGGAAAGGCGAGCACCGCACCGCTCGAACTTCTGGTCGAGAACACCGATTACTACAAAACTTACACGCTCGATTACCACGGCGGCGAAAGATATCCGCACCTGGAGCGGGATGAGTCGAAGCCGGATTTATTGACGGAGATTTACACCGCAAAATAATGCTGATGCCGCGAGCCAGGCATAAGCGATTTTCATTCGCTCGGCGCAGCGAGGAGACGCCGAGCATGACCTTCCGCTCCCAGAAGTTCGCCATTCTGCCGATGTATCTCGGCGGGTTATTGATCTGCGTGCCGATGTCGAACGCTCGCGCTCAGAGTTCCATTCTGGGTTTTACAGCCAGCGACGCCGCGCACGAAGCGCAAATTGAAGGCAAATTCAAATCCATTCCTTCGCCCGACGAAGAGCGCCGTCAGCACCGGATCTTTACGGCCGAGCCGCACGTGGCCGGTTCGCCGCGCAACAACGAACTGGCTCGCTACATCGCCGATCAATGGCGCACCGAGGGCTTCGAGGTCGTCATTCGCCGCTACGATGTGTACGGCTCCAACCCAAAATTCACATCGCTCGAAATGGTTGCGCCGGTGCATTATCGCGCCGGCTTGCGAGAATTGCCTGTACGCGGCGACTCCGATTCGAAAGACAAAGCGATCAGCGCGGCCTGGAGCGGCATGTCGGCGTCAGGGGAAGTCACGGCGCCTCTTGTGTACGCGCACAGCGGCAATCCGGAAGACTACGATTACCTGCGCCAGCAAGGCATCAGCGTCAAGGGCAAAGTAGTGTTGGTGCGATATTCGAATCCTTACAGCTACCGTGGATTCAAGGCGCTCACGGCGCAACGCGAAGGCGCGGCCGCGATTCTGATCTACAGCGATCCTGCGGAAGATGGATACAAAAAAGGCAAAGTCGTGCCGGAAGGACCATGGGGGCCGGAGTATCACATTCAGCGCGGCGCGATTACTTATGACTTTATGGTCCCAGGCGATCCCCTGACGCCAGGATGGGCCTCGGTGGAAGGCGCGAAGCGAATTCCGGCCAGCGAGGCGGTATCCATTCCGAAAATCATGGCACTGCCGCTTTCCTGGCATGACGCCAAGCCGTTGCTCGCCGACATGGATGGCCCGGTCGCTCCCGCAGAATGGCAAGGAGGCTTACCAATCAAATACCGCCTCGGCGGCAATCGCGTGCGCGTACACGTAAAGATCGAAATGGATAATTCCACTCAGCCGTATTACGTGGTGGAAGGCCGCATCACCGGCTCGGAGAGGCCGGACGAGTGGATTGTGCTCGGCAATCACCGCGATGCGTGGGTGTTCGGCGGCGTCGATCCGAGCAGCGGGACAGCTTCGATGATGGAGCTGACACGCGCGCTCGGGCAAATGGCGAAGGCAGGCACTCGCCCAAAGCGGACGATCATCGTGTGCAGTTGGGATGGCGAGGAAGTTGGCCTTACCGGTTCTACCGAATGGGGCGAGCAGTTCGTCGACGACTTGCGGCAGAAAGCGGTTGCGTATATCAATGTCGATTCGTCGACATCCGGCCCAAAGTTTCATGGCCAGGCCGTGGCTTCGCTCGCGCCAATGCTGGTTGAGACGACGCGTTCTCTTAGCGATCCTTCCGGGAAGAGTTTGTATGATGCCTGGAAGGAATCGACGACGCTCGATCGGTTGCAGGCCAAAGATCTCACCGAAGTCAGGGATTCAAATCTAGCCGACACCCGCATCGGGAGCGGCTCGGATCATACCGTCTTTCTAAATTTTGTCGGCATGCCGGTTCTCGGACTGCAGTTCGATGGCCCATACGGCGTTTATCACTCCGCCTACGACGACTACTTCTGGATGAACCATTTCGGCGACCCAGGCTACCGCTATCACACGCTGATGACGCAGTTGTGGGGCGTGCTTGCCCTGCGCCTGTCGAACGCCGACCTGCTGCCCTTCGACTTTGCCAGCTACGCCGCGAACGTTCGCGAATTCGTCAATGAAATGGAAAAAGGCAAAGACATGAGCCAGCTTGATCTCAAGCCCGTGGTCGATGCCATCGACGAGTTCGAAGCCGCGGGTAAGCGCTTGAATGAATCCGAGACCCGCTCACTGGCTTCGGGCGCGATCGATCCGAAACTTGCAGACAAGATCAACCACGGAGCCATGCAGGTCGAGCGCAACTGGCTCAATCCGGATGGCATTCCCGGCAGGCCCTGGTTCAAGCACATCCTCTACGGCGCGCGGTATACCTATGCTCACCTCGAACTGCCCGGCCTGACCGAGGCCGTCGAAAAGCAGGATTGGGTTACCGCCAGGCAACAAGCCGAGATTCTTCGGGGCGCGCTCGCCAACAATGTAAAGCTCGTGAACGATTTGGACTCTGTGCTGAATCAGGCGGCCGCCCAGTCGGGAAAGTAGATCGGCGAATTCACGAATTCCGCTGCGATCGCCGCTTCGCCATCATTTATCATGAACTGTGATTCAGGTTCGCCGTTGCTTTGATCCACACGCCATCCGGTTCGTGATCTTCGATCTCGACGGCACGCTGATCGATTCGCGCCTCGATCTGGTGCACTCGGTCAATGCCGCCTTGCGCCACATCGAGCGCCCCGAACTGCCCGCCGATGTAATCGCCAGCTACGTGGGAGATGGCGCGCCGATTCTGATTCAGCGCGCGCTTGCCGGCGAAGCGTCTGACGAAGAACTGGTGCGGAAGGGGTTGCAATTCTTCCTTTCGTATTATCGCGAGCACAAGCTCGACCACACCACGGTTTACGAAGGCGTCAAGGACGCGCTTGCCGAGATTCGCCGCTCTTCCAATGGTTTTCCGCGCACAATGGCTGTGCTGTCCAACAAGCCGGTGGGGCCTTCGCAGGCAATTGTGGAGGCACTGGGACTGGGATCATTTTTCACGCAGGTTTACGGCGGAAACAGTTTCTCAACAAAAAAACCCAATCCCGAGGGCGCGCGCAAAATGCTCGAGGAAAATGGCGTCCGACCGGAACAGGCGGCGATCGTCGGTGACTCGCACGTGGATGTGGAAACCGGGCGCAATGCAGGGATGTGGACGGTAGCCGTGAATTATGGCTTTGCTCCGCATACTCTGGAGGAGAGTTTGCCGGATGTCCGGGTCGACAGCCCGTGCGACCTGGCTCAATTGTTCGCCTAGCCCTCATGTAAACTCTTGCCACGATGAAAGCTGCCCTGGATGGTTTTACTCCGTCGGAATTGCGCAAATTGCGCAGCATGAAAGATCCGTACGGCATCCAGAAATTCCTGGATGATGCGCCTTATCATCTCGCAGACACCGCGTGGTCGCCGCGGCGTGTGCTTGCCGAACAGACCGCCCACTGTCTGGAGGGCGCGATTTTCGCGGCCGCCGCTCTGCGGGCCAACGGATATCCTCCCCTGCTTCTCGATTTCGAAGCCGAGCACGATACCGATCACGTAATCGCCATTTTTCGGCAGCATGGCGGCTGGGGCGCCGTCGCCAAATCGAATTTCACGAACTGCCGCTGGCGCGAGCCGGTCCATCGCACCCTGCGCGAGCTGGCTTTAACTTATTTCAATACTTACGTCAATCTTCGGCGCGAGCGTACCCTGCGCCGGTTTTCGGTCCCGGTCAACCTGAAAAGGTTCGACCGGCAGAACTGGATGACTACGGATAAGCCAGTCTGGTTCATCGTCTATTATTTGTTTGAGATCAAGCACTATCCGCTGATCACACCAGCCATGGCAAAGAGTTTGCACCGGGTCGATGAACGCCTGTTCCAGGGAGAATGCCTGGGCAAAGCGTATAAAAGCAGTCGCGGTTGAGCGGACGGCTTGAGGATTGTCGGCATCCTTGTATCCTGAGGGGGCCCAGAGTGCTCTAAGTAAGGTAAGTGCAATCATGAAAAAGCTTGTTTCGAGTTTTTTTCTTCTTCTCAGCATTGCGGTTGGGACGTCTGCCACGGTTCCTTGCGCCTTTAGCCAGCAAGATTCGCCTTCAACTGGGCTGCCCGAAACGCCCGATCCGACCCCCGATGCCAACGGCAAGCTCTCGCAGGCCCAAATGCAGCAGTTGCTACGCGTGGTCGCCGACAAAGACATGCAAAACGATAAGCTGCTGCGCAATTACACGTATGTTGAGCGGGAGATCAATAACAAAGTGGACCGCAAAGGAGAGCCGAAATCCACCGAGGAGCGAACTTACGACATCGTTGAAATCTACGGCGAGCCGGTGCAGCGGCTGACGCAAAAGGATGGCCAACCGCTCTCAGAAAAGGACTCCGCGAAAGAGGACGAAAAAATTCAAAAAATCATCGACAAGCGCAAGAACGAATCGGAGAGCGATCACAGGAAGCGCGAAGAAAGAGAAGAAAAGGAACGCGAAGACGACCGCGCTTTCGTGCGCGATGTGGCCGACGCGTACAACTTTACGCTCGCGGGCACTGAATTGCTCAACGGACGCGAGGCCTGGATCATCGACGGCGAGCCCAGGGCTGGATTCGTTCCGCATGCAAAAGACGCCAAGTACCTGCCGAAATTCCACGGCCGGGTCTGGATCGATAAGCAGGATCTGCAACTGGCTAAACTCGATGTGGAGTGCCTGGATACGATCTCCTGGGGAGTGTTTCTGGCGCGCTTTCACAAAGGATCGCGCTTCATGCTGGAGCAGACTCGGGTGAACGACGAGGTGTGGCTCCCGCTGCACGTAACGGCGAAGATCGACGCCCGGCTCGCTCTTCTTAAGTCGGTGGATCAGGACATCGAGCAGACTTACAGCGATTACAAGAAATTCCGGGTGACCACGAAGATCGTGGGCGTTGGAAAAGTAGAAGAGTGAAAGCTGAGTTCTCGGATTGGGCAGTCTAGATCGCGCCGAGATTGGATACTGTCCGCGGGAAAGCAAAACCGCCGGTCCTGACGGGTTCTTCAGGCCGGCGGTTTCAAATCTTCAACTGCGCCGCTGATTCTGACGTTATGTCTGAATGATTCGCGGCGTGATGAAGAAAATCAACTCCTGGTTGGACGTGCTCACCTGCACGTGTTTGAACAGGTTGCCAAGCACCGGAATGCTGCCGAGCAGCGGCACCTGGTCGACCTGTAACGAGTTCTGCGTCTGGATAACGCCGCCGATCACGACGGTGCCACCATCGGTTACCAGCACCTGGGTAGTAGCCTGCTGGGTGATCAATTCGGGGTTGCCCTGCACTTCTTGTCCGAAGTTCGGAGTGGTGTTTTCCACGTCCACGTTCAGGAAGATGGTGTTCTCCGAGGTGATCTGCGGGGTGACGGTCAAGCGCAGGAACGCATCCACGTAGGTCACGGTGGGAGGACCGCCCAACTGCGCCTGCGTTACGATCGGGACGCGCACGCCCTGCTTAACCAGAGCCTGAATATTGTTCTGGGTAACGACTCGCGGCCGCGACAGAACCTTCAGCAAGCCGCGCGACTCAGCCATGGAAAGAATGGCATCGATGCGTACGGTGTTGCTCGCATTGAGGAAGGTCAAGCCGCTGCTCGGCTGGGTCGAGCCCAGGTTCGAGAAAAGCGGAATGGTGTTACCCGTGGTGCCGTTCGAACTCGGGATAGTGATATACCCGGGAGCGCCGCCTGTCACGGTTGTGGGTGAAGTGCCCGCGGCCGAGGCGCCACCGATGGCGCTATGGCCGTTGCCCCAGCCAAATCCGAACTGGGTACCGATATCGCGGGCGAACGTCCGGGTGGCGGCGACGACGCGCGCTTCGATTTCCACTTCCTGAGTTTTGCGATCCAATTCCGTCAGCAGCTTATCGATGACCGGAATCACGTTGGGAATGTCGTTGACGATGATCGCGTTGGTGCGATCGTCCGCAACCACGTCGCCGCGCGTGGAGAGAAATTTCTTCACGGTCAACAGCACGTCTTTGGCATGAGCGTAGCTGAGGAACCGCGTGATCGAAACCTTATCCACCGCCAGGGCTTCCGCCTCCATCTGGGCACGGCGCGAGTCAGCTTCCTTCTTCAAGGTATCGAGCGTGGCGATACGAAGAACGTTGCCTTCCAGTTCCCGCGCCAGATCGTTGTTCTTGAGCACGATGTCCAGAGCCTGATCCCACGGCACATCATCCAGAACGATGGTAAGAGTGCCATGCACGTCCGGATCGAGCACCACGTTCAGACCGCTGATTTCGTGAATCAGGCGGAAGAAATCTTTCAGATCTACATCCTTCAAGTTCACTGAGATCGGCTCACCCGTGTACTTGGGTCCCGGGGCGACGGTCTGGGGCCCTTTCGCTTTTTGCTCTGCCGCCAGATTCACCGCGGGTTGAATCGTTGGTGTGGTGGAGGATGAATCCGCAGACTGCGCCGCATGCTGGTTGACAGGCAAAAGTTCCGCAGCCGTTTTGTCGGCGAACTTCGCAGCCGCATCTTCGGCCCGCGCCGCGGGGTCGCTCGTGTCCTGGAGCGCGGTCTTGGCCTGGTAGGAAGGTTCGACGAATACAAAGTCGCTAGACGAAGGCGATCCTGCCCGGGTCGGCTCCGCTTTCGCCGTAGGCGCATTGGGCACGCTTGAGACGGCAGCAGCCGCAACATTGCTGGCTGGCGCAGCCTGAGGGGCCGCCGGTACCGCTTTGGCAGCCTCGGTTGGCTTCGGCGCGTGCAGTGTCAGAACTAAATTGCCGTCGGAGGCAGTGTTCAGCTCGTAGTGGCAAGCCTGCTCCAGATCGACCACTACGCGAGTGGTCGGAGGATGATGGCCGTCCACGCCGACGCGCACTGCTTTGACCCCGTCGCTGCCCACCGGGATGCGGCTCAGCCGCGTCTCCATCGAGGTATCCGGCAGGTCCACAATCACGCGTGCCGGCGAGTCCGCAGTGCTCACGGTGGGCGTTACCGCACCTTGAGCGCTGATCTCGACGCGGATCTGGTCCGCCCCGCGCACGACACTCACGTGCCGCAGCTGGCTCGCCGGAGTTCCCGGTTTTGTGCCCGGCGTCTGGGCGGAAGCTGCCAGTCCGAGCATCGTGAACAGCAGGATTGTATTCAGCAGTTGCTTTCGCATTTCGCCTCTCCCCAACTCGCGGGCCTGGCCCGCGCGTCCTTCTGTGAACTTGATTTGCTACCTGTCGCGCTTTCCGGCAAGACTACGTTTGCGATTAGACTGCCGGGGCTACAACTGTCTTGGTCACTTCCCTCGTAACTGGCTTGCCCAACTTGTCCTGGTACGTTTCCTGGAACACCACCGAGTCCCCCGTAATTCGCAGGACGAAGCCATTGAATACGGGATCGTTCTCGTGCAGGAAATAGGCCTTGTTGAGGCTGTTCGTCACTACGGCAATAAAACCGTCTTGCGACTTCACGATGCCCCGCACATTGATTTGTCCGATCTCGAGGCATTTCTTGCCCGTCGAGCACCCTGAACCGGAAGTCTGCTGCACAACCGGGCTGAAGAAAGGATCTCGCTTCCCGTTCATTGCCCACTTCTTGTCATCGGGTTTCGGCGTCTGGGAAGCGTCGGTCGACGCGCCGATGGGCGCCAGTTTGTTGTCAGCCGGACTGCTCGCAGACTGAGCGTTGGCAGAATGTGCTGTCTCTTTTGCGGCCGCAATTTCAACTTTCTCCGCCTTCGGCGCCGGCGCAGCCGCCGGCATCTTTGCAACTGCCGGCTTCAGCGCAACTGCGACCGTCGGAGTCGGCGGAACGATCGTTGCTTTCGCCATTTGAGCGGGTGCGGTCGTTTTCTCTACTGTTGCCGGCTTCGGCGCCGCAACGGCAGCAGTTGCAACAGCCGCCTTCTTGGCGGGCATAGCGGCAACAGATGGCACCGGTTTTGCTGCTGCCTTCTGCTCCGGCTGGGCTTTGGCAACGGCTGCTACGGCTGCGGACTTGGTTGTGCTTGGCTTGGCGGCGACCGGCGTCGCTGCGGCCGGCGCCGTACCCTGCGCGTGCAGCGTTAAAACCAGCTTGTTCGACGGTGCTGCTGAGATCTCATAATTAATGGCATGGTCAAGGTCTACGACTACGCTCGTGGTCGGTGGGGTCTTGCCGTTCGCGCCAATGCGCACGCCCTTGATGCCCGCCTCTCCGATTGCAATTTTGTTCTTCTCGGTGGCCATGGCCGTTGCCGGCAGTTGAATGACGACGCGATCGGGTGAAGTAAGCTTGTCTACCGTGGGCGTGACGGCCTCGCGAGTGGCCATTTCGATTTGAATGTCATCGGCATGGCGAATCACTTTCACGTTCTCGAGTTTGTTCTTCGACGCCGACTCCGAAACCGTTTTGGGAGCCGAAGTCTTGGCGGGTTGCACGGCAGGGCTCGCCGGCTTGGCTGCCGTTACCGGCTTCTGCATCGGAGCAGACACGGGTTTGACGGCTGGAGCGCTGGCGACAGGCGATGGCTTCTTCGCTTGTCCGCTCGCGGAAGTCGATTCGATTCCGAGGGCGGCGCTGGAATCCGCAGCCTGTTGCTGATGCACGGATGTCATCTGGTTCTGCACGTTATTGACGATGTTCGGATTCTGTGCCCAGGCCCCGCCCGTCATCAGTACCGCTGCCACAATGCCATTGGTTAGCTTCATAAGCGTGTCCTATTGCTTCACGGCCCCCGGCTTCGTTGCAGGCGCCGCATTCAAGTCATGGCTGTAAAACGTTGTCGCCGTAAAGCTCGCCACTACGCTCTCGTTCGGAGCGTACTGGTAGGTGTGTTTCACCTTGGCATCGCTAGCATTTCTGGTTGAGGAGACCAGCAGGCTGCTGACATTGACGATGCGCTCCAACTTGCTGACCCGATCGAAGAAGTTCAGCATGGAGTAGTAAGGACCATCCAACTCCATTTGGAAGGGGACTTCGGTGTAGTACTCCTTCGCGCTCACCGGCATGGAGACGTAGCGCCGCAACTCGATGCCCGCCTTCTGGGCTTCGCCATTCATCGACTCGATGAACGCATCTTCCTGTTTTTCATCGGGAACGATGCGCCGCTCGATATCGAGCTGCTGTTTCAAATTGGCCAACTGCCGCTCCATATCTTTCAGCTTGGGACGGTAAGATTCCAGTTCGTTGTTCTCCCGAACCTTTTCCTGCACCGCGTGCTGGGCCAGAGCGTTCTGATCGCTTTTGCTTTTGAACACCGTGTAGTACAAGCCAGCGCTCAGCAAGGCCGCTCCGACGATCAACGCTCCCCACTGTTTCAGCCCCGAAAGTTCGCTAAAGTTCGTTGCCATAGGTCTGCCTCTACGACTTCCCCTTCTCGCAAGTCAGAGTGAACTGGAAGGCTTGCATGTCTTTGATCTGGTCATCCTGATAGGTTTCTTTTATTTCCACGCTCTTGAAAAAGCCGGTCTTTTGCAAATTGCCGATCAGGTTAGCGACGGCATCGGTACTCAGCGCGGTTCCGTCGAGGGTTACAGACGCACCGGTGTCGTCCATCTTGCGCAGCCACACCGCCTCGGTGTCGTTCACGGTTTGCCCAAGCATGGCGAGCAGATTGACCGGGCCTGTCTGCGCGTTGCGGAGTTGATCGATCACATCCACGCGCCGCTTATAGGCATCGGCCTCCCTCTGGCGCTGCAGGAAGCTGGCTTTTACGTCGCTCAATTCCTGGTTCTTTTTTTGCGCAGCCTGCATTTGCTGGGCGATTGCTTTGCTTTGCGTATCCAGCCGGTGCCAGTAGCCGTAATTCAACAGTCCCACGAGCGCTACGACGATCAGCACTTTCAGCTTGGGCGAGCCCATGTCGCCCATTTCCATGGTGGGCAGAGCGGGCACCGCGCTGCCGCCGGCGCGCTTTTTCCCCTTAGCGGTTTCGAGCAGGTTGATTTTGATCATAGGGATTCAAAGCTCCTCAAGGCCAAGCCCACGGCTACCGCCAACTGGCCTGGATTCTGCTCCACCAGTTCCACTCCCGGGCCCTCGGTCGGGGGCACGACTCGCTGGAACGGGTTCAGCAATTCCACCGGCATCGAAAACTCCTGCCGCAACGCTTCCATCAGTCCGGGAACCTTTGCCGAGCCTCCGGCGAGGTAAATCTTTTCAATGTGCTCTCCCGCCGCGCTGGCGCGGAAGAAATCGAACGTCTTCTGAATTTCCAGAACGATGATTTCCGTCACTTGCTGCAGAATCGGCGTCTTTGCGTCTTCACTGACGGTTCCTACTTTTTCTCCCAGCTTCAGTTTCTCGGCATCTTCGAAATTCAAATCCAGCTCTTTCTGCAGCGAATCCGTGTACTGATGCCCGCCCACGCTGACGTCGCGCGGAAACAGCGGCGTGGTGCCTTTCACAATGTTGATGTTCATGACGCTGGCGCCAAGGTTCAAAAGCGCCACCACCTGGCCCGGAGCGGGCTGGTAGTTGTACTCGTAGCAGTTCTGCA
>JASICF010000517.1 GCA_030044775.1 Candidatus Sulfotelmatobacter sp.
TCGATCGCAAGCTGCTGGCGGCATCGGCGATTCTCGGAGCCTCACCCCTGCGAACGTTTTTTCGCGTTGTGCTGCCGCTTTCCATTTCAGGTGTCGTCACCGGCTTTGTGCTGACCTTCGCCCACACGATGGGCGAGTTCGGCGTGGTTTTAATGGTGGGAGGAAATATTCCAGGAATTACGCGCACCGTCTCGATCGATATTTACGATCAGGTTGAGGCTGCCAACTATGCCTCTGCCAATGCCATGGCGCTTCTGCTGCTGTTGTTTTGCCTGGCCGTGCTCACGGTGGTGTATGGCCTGAACCACAGAAAACTGGATCAGAGATTTATGGCCGCGGGCAGGATCACCTAGCGCCGTTCGATGCTCTCCAATTCAAATTCAAAGGCCGCGAATGCCAGTTTGAACGCACGCATTCGAAAGAGCCGCTCGGGCATGGAGTACAGTTTCACGCTCGAAGTGGAATTTGTCGCGCCGCCCGGATTCACCATATTGTTTGGCGCATCGGGGTCGGGGAAAACCACGCTGCTCGATTGTGTGGTAGGGCTTGCAATCCCACAAGGACGCATTGTCGTGGGCGACCGAGTTTTATTCGACTCGGATACGAAGATCGATGTTCCGGTTCCACTTCGCTCCATCGGTTACGTTCTGCAGGACCTTGCTCTCTTTCCACATTTGACCGTCGAACAGAACGTCGAGTACGGACTCACGCATTTGCCCCGAGCGCAACAGAAAGAGCGCAGCTCGGCGATGTTGCGGGAATTTCGCATCGATCGTCTCCGCGGGCAGCGCCCGTCGCAGATTTCAGGAGGAGAGCGGCAGCGGGTGGCCCTTGCGCGATCTCTCGTCACCCATCCATGTGTGCTTCTTCTCGACGAACCTCTTTCGGGCTTGGACGCGGTCACGAAGGCAAAAATCATCGACGACCTGCGCCGCTGGAACACGGATCGCCAAATCCCAATTCTTTATGTCACTCACAGCCGCGATGAAGTCATTGCCCTCGGCGAACGAGTGCTCGTGTTGGAAGACGGCCGGATCGTCGCGCAAGGTGTTCCGCACGAGGTGCTGAACGCTCCTTCGCAGGAGAGCGTGGCCCAGCTCGCCGGTTTTGAAAACATTTTCGAAGCATTGGTTTGGCTGGTTCACGAAGACCGCGGCACCCTCACTTGCCGCGTGCCCGCCAAAACCGCTGGAAGCTTCGTTCTTCTGGAAACCCCCTTAATTCGGGCGGAGGCAGGCACGTTGCTCCGCGTCGGTATTCGAGCCGGCGACATTTTGCTGGCGATCTCCGAGCCCCAGGGGCTCAGCGCCCGCAATGTGCTCCGCGGGTGGCTGATTTCAATGGAAAGGCGGGACGTTGTCGTCTTCGCTACGGTCGATTGCGGCATCGAGATTCAGGTCCAAATGACTTTGGCTGCCCGCGATGCCTTGAGGCTGAACGAAGGCCAGGAAGTCTGGCTCGTCATCAAGACCCACTCCTGCCATTTGATGCGCCGCTGACACGAGCCCGCCACGGTGCAGGCTTTCCGCTTCTTCCAGTCCTTCCGGTTCGATTACGGCAATCCATTGGCCGTGGCGCTTCTGCGAAAACACAATACGGCCTCCCAGAATGCGAGCGATCGCGGCTGGTGGCAGATCCCGGTGATACCCAAAGAATCGGTTCTTCCAATGTTCTTCCATTCGAGAGAAAGTTCCCCACCGGCGCCAAACCTGCGGCCCGGGTTCGTATTTGGTTGAGAAAACCAATGCCACATCGTAATTTGACCCCGGCTGTGCCGCAGACAGAACTTGCTCCAGATCGAAATCCTCGATGCGTATGACCTGCATCGGCCGGGTTATGTAGCCGAGCCAGGGCCGGGTTACTTCGTCGGATGCCGGCCAGGCCGTGAGCACGCGCGCCATGGGATATCGAGCTTCCAGGAACTGCTCCGCGTCTTCGTGCAGCATGATGTAATCGCGATACGCAAGGTTATCCTCTGGCGCGAATCCGTAAGGTGGGTTCCAGAACCATGCCGCGACGAAAGCCAGGGCCACGAATGCAATCACCGCAGGCCAGTATCGAATCCTGCGCCACAGCGTGGAGACGCAGAGAATGATGACCAGGGGAACAGCCGGTAGCATATAGCGCGCCAGCACTGCGCCCCCGATCACCGACATGGAGAGCGAGTAAGCGGCGATCACAACATAAAAAACCATTTGCTGGCGAACAGCAATGCGCGGCCGCTGGAAACCAGAGTCGCGTTCTGGAGCCAGCATCCACAACGCAAGCAGTGCTGCCAGCGTCAGCATCCACAAGTGCAGATATCCGCAGATTTGCCAAACTCGCAAAACCAGCGCCAGCAGGAATCGAATGGGATTAAGATTCGCGGAAACGTTGTAGCGGAAGAACTCCGGATTGCCGAAGACGTATCCCGTGCGCCAATAGTGATAACCGTACCACACCGCGAGCGGCAGGATCGAAATCAGCAGCGCTGCGATGCGCGGCCGCGCGGCAGAAATCGAGATTGCCGGCCCGCTTCGACTAGCTTTATCTCCATCGTGCAGCTCATCAAGCCAAAGCATTTTCATTGAACCCCTGCCCGCGAGCCAGCCAAGGATTTCCCATCCAATCAGCGCGAGTGGGGCTAGAATCGCCGTTTCTTTTGCAAGTCCGGCCAGCGCAAACCAGCCCGCAACCCCGAGTGGCTGCTCTTCGATATAAGCGGCGATACCCCAAAATGTAAAGCCTGCCGCCGCCAGGTCCACTTGCGCGAACGAAGTTTGCGCGAAGAAAACTGGATAAAGCGCGGTACACAGGGTCGCGCTGATTGCAACCGGGGAATTTGCCACGCATTTACTCAGGCGAAATACGCCCAACACAGCAAACGCCGCAAGCAGGACCATGGCTGATCTTGTCACCGCTGGCGCGAAG
>JASICF010000518.1 GCA_030044775.1 Candidatus Sulfotelmatobacter sp.
GTGCGCCCCCGCGCACGACTGGCCATCCAACCGCATGCGCCGATATTCCCATCAGCATTCCAAATGCACCGCTCAACGCCTCGCTGAGACTCAGAAAAGAATGCGCCGCAAATCCGGCAAACAACGCCCTTGTTCGTTCGCTTTGAAAGCGCCGAACAAGCATAGTGGCGGGCTGCACCGCAAGCATTCCGAAGCGTGACATAAGCCAAGGATGCTTGGGAAAGAATGGAAGAGGATGCATCGCCTCGGCGATAAATTCGTTCCAGTGCTCGACAAACGGCCGCAGGAGGTCGCTCCATGCTGCTCCGTCTTTGCCCAAAGACGATTTGGCAGCATCAAGATCGCGCTCCAGTACTACCGCATTCCCATCGTCGAGAGGATGTGCGACTACGGCAGGCGAGTGAATCCATTCGAGGCCATGATCGCTGAGTGGCAGCGACGAAAAGAAAGGCGAACCTGCCGCCAAAGGATAGACCGCCGACCCAAAGTCGTGGTGAAAGCCCGGAAGAGTCAATTCGAGAGTGCGCACTGCTCCGCCGGGGATCGTCTCCGCTTCCAACACCTCCACCGAGAGTCCCGCCTGAGCCAAAACGATGGCCGCCGCTAATCCATTCGGTCCAGCGCCGATTACGCACGCTCTACGGCTCATCGTGCATCACCTGCTTCAGGATAAATGAGCGCTGAGCGTTGGGCAAAAATGCGGCAGCTTGATTTCAGTTTGTCCCTGACGGTGCGCTGGTCTTCGCTTGTGGCCGAATCAGCAGCGCCAGGCGCGGAAAAAGGAACTGTCCCGCCGCGTCATCAATCACATTGACTTGGCAGGTGTAGAAACCGGGCTTGAGCGAATTCAGCGGCAGATCGAGTTGAAATACTCCTGCCTTGCGGTCGCGCACGTTCAGGCTGGTAAGTTCCACTTGCGAGCTTTCAAATACCTTCGCTTTTCCGCGGAAAAACGCGACACTGCTCAGCAGATGAATGCCGGTCTTACTCGCAGCTCCTTCCACAACTCCAGGTGCGTTCACTCGGCTGGGATCGTAAACCTCGTAATAGAGCCGCAAGTCTTGCCCTGACGAAAAAACATGAGTCACATTGGGGACGATTTCCTCGCCATCGCGAATCAGCGGATTTGAGGAAGAACCTTTCTTCGCGGGCTGCAGTTGGCTCGCAAGTACGATCGAGCTCATCTTCAGCGGCAGAGATTTCAGATCAGGAATAACGAAATCGGCTTCGAATGATCCCATCCGGCCGGTTTCGTTTTCGCGAACCACGAATTTCAGGTGATATTTTCCCGGTGACAGGCTCACGCCAGTGTCATACTGCACATTTTTTTTCTGTACCTCCGATGCGGTGTTGATCGCCAGTTTGACCGTGTCCCGAATTCTGGTCACTGGATGGTGTTCACTGTCCATCACCATGCCAATCACGTCGAGCGTTGCTTTGTCTCGATCGCTGCTGCGCGTAAACGGAATTTGCGAACCCGGCACAACCAGCGAAATCGGTACGTAAAACTTCATCGGCTCCAGCCGGAAATATGCCGCGTTTAAATAGAGCGGCAGATCGGTGGTCGGCAACTCGGAGGCCAGCTCTTCTTCGAGTTGCAATTCTTTATCTTCTTTTGTGGAATGTTTGTAATCCGCCGCAGCGTAGTAGCCCCGGCGGTAGTCGATCTTCAAGCCCGGCAGCTTCACCTTCACACTGATTCGCCGGTAGCGTCCGTCTTTCGCCGTATTCGTGCTGCGGTAGCCGAGCAGATAGTATTGCGAAGTATCCTGCTGCACCCCTTTGAAGATTTGCGTGAAGTCGTTGGAATCGAGAAAAGCCTTTCCGCCTGTATCGCTCGCCAGCGTAACCAATGTTTCCTGCGTCGTGAAGTTCGAATTGAGAGCATTAATCATCGATTGCCCGGAGTACGGCGACGTGCCGCGCAGGCTGGCGTTCTGCGCTTCTCCGCCGGGAACCAGCGCCTGCAATCCTCGCAGGTCCATGGTGTAGATCGCCAAATTCGACCGCACTGCGGCATTCGTCGCGGCACGCAGCTCCGATTGGTTTTCAATGCCGGTGCGATCCATTCCGCTGGAAAAATAAATCAACGATTTCTTCTGCTGCAGGTGTGAGAGCTTCTCAGCCACAGACCGGAGCGCTTCCAGCCGGCGATCGGTATTGAAAATGTTGTACTCGGTATCGTCGGCGGTGAATGGCTGTCCAGTATCCGGTGTGCCTTCTGTCGTTCCCGTCGTGCCTTCTTCATAACCTTGCCCGCTTCCTTCTCCGAACGCCCGCAACTGCTTCTTGAGCAGATCACGATCGGAGGTGAAGTCCTGATTCACCAGCAGCGCGCTGCCCAGTGAAACAATTGCCACCAGATCCGCGGGAGCCATTTGCGTGTCGACATAGTGTTCAGCCGACGTGACCGCGCGATCGATCTCGTCCGGCTCCATGGCAGAAAGATCGAAGAACAGAATCATCAGCCTGCGGTCTTTGAACTGATCTGCGAACTTGTCTGCGTCGCTCGCCGCTGGGGTGGCTTGAGGTTGTTGCGGCGGCTGGTTCGTTGCTGGCCCATTTGAAAGGGTCTTTGCCTGCGGGACGGTCTGCATAGCGACCGCATCTACGTTTTCCAGGTCGAATGAAACGATTTTTTGCGGCTTGTTGTCTTCGAGGACGGTAAAGTCTTCGGGCTTCAGATTGCCGACAAAATTTCCATTCTTATCCTTCACCGTCACATTCACCAGAACCATCTCGCTTTCCACGCGAAACGTGTACTCAGCCTGATCCTGCGACAGCAGAGGGGAACAGGTCAGCGCGGGCACCAACAGGGCCGCCAGAACCTTTCGCATCAGTCGGAATGGAATGGAAACCGTCATGACCCGCTAAAACCGAAATCTTGCCGTCATCGTAAATGCCCGCATCGCGCTGAC
>JASICF010000519.1 GCA_030044775.1 Candidatus Sulfotelmatobacter sp.
TTCGTGGGTGTCGTTGCGGTGCTGCTCGGGATCGCGGTGCCCGGCCTGCTAGTGCTTGGCCCGGCCCGCGCGGGCGCGCAGGATTCCAGACAGCCCGACGCTTCGACCGTCGCGCGGGCACGGGCGGCGTTCCTCAAGAAAACATGGTCGTCGCACCCGCTCGTGCGCACCAGTACGGCGCGGCTGGCCCCCGTCGGAGGCGTCACGTCGTTACCGTCGCTCAACTGGTCGGGCTTCGCCGACGCCGAGGGTGGCTCGAACACAATCTCGTCGGTCAGCGGCCAGTGGGTGATCCCCTACATACAGTGCCCCAGGCGCCCCTACCGATACCAGGACGCCTTCATCGCGCAGTGGGTCGGCATTGACGGCTTCAACGACGGGACGGTGGAGCAGCTTGGCAGTGCCACGCAGTGCTTCGAAGGCGTTACCTACTACTACGTTTGGTACGAGATGTTCCCGGCGGGCACCGTCGAGGAGGGAACGCTGGAGTGCATCAACGACAACGAAGACTGCCCGCAGCCGGGCGATCACATCACCGCCTCGGTGACCGTAACGCCGGGTGACGCTACGAACAACTACACGCTGTCGCTCACCGACTCCACCAACCCGCAGGAGAGCTTCTCGGTGACATCGTCCTGCACGGCAGCCACCTGCCTCGATGCGAGCGCCGAGTGGATTGTGGAGCGCCCAGCCTTCGACTTGTCTTTCGGCTTCCAAATCCTGCCACTCGTGGACTACTCCCGTACCGGCTTCGAAAGGGGTTCGGTGACATCCGGCGGGACGACTACGGCCATCGAAGCCTTCAAGGACGGGAGCGTGAACGACATGCCAATGAGCGACGACAGCGACTCCTACTGGCTCGATTGCGTGGGACAAACTACGGCTGGCCCCCAGTTGCTCCAGACGAGCAATCCCAGCGCCTGCCCGATAGTGGCGCCGTCCCATGGCACCTTCAACGTCGTCTGGGACTCCTCCTTCTAAGTCCTTGGGCGACATCGACAACCCCTGGCTTGGGAAATTGGTATTCCCGGGTCAGGGATTATTCGTCTAAACACCAATGCACACCGGCCAAGTGAGCTATAGAGAGAACTCTTTTGCTGATGCCGGCATAAATCATTTCTCTCTTGCGCGAAACTTCGCTATTCTCTAGCCGGATGTCGACTTTACCTCTTTCCGAACTTCTCGGCGCAACCGTCTACGGCCCCTCCGGCGATGCCACGGGAAAGGTGCGTGAAGTCATGCTCGCGCCCGAGGCAGACCGAAGCCGCGTCGCGTCTTTGATTGTGAAAACCAAGTCTGGAGATCGAGTTCTTCCCTTCTCTGCCATCTCGGCGATCGACCCCAACATTCATGCCTCGACCATGCCTTCAGAATGGCCCGCCGCAAATGGTTCGGAGGGCTTGTTTCTTCTGGAACGCGACCTGCTCGATCAGCAGGTAATTGATGTGCACGGGCGCAAGGTAGTCCGTGTCAACGACGTGGAATTGCAGTTGGAGCGGACCACGGAGGCCGGCAAGCCACACGCAATTTTGAGAGTCCACGGGGTGGATATCGGCGCCCGCGGCGCCTTTCGTCGCCTTTTGCGCGGCCTCGCACCTCGCGCCGCTCTCGACCGGGTTTTGCAAAAGATTCCTCCACGCACCATTCCGTGGGGTTTTGTCGATCTCATCGAGACCGATCCGGCGCGCCGCATCAAGCTCAAGATTTCCCACGAGGGACTATCAAAACTTCACCCTGCCGACATAGCCGATATCGTCGAAGACTTGGCTCCAGACGAACGCGAAGCGGTTTTTGAAACGCTCGACGAAGAAGTTGCCGCCGAGACGCTGGAAGAGGTCGATCCGAAAGTTCAGAAATCGATTGTCGAGTCCCTCGATTCCGAGCGCGCCGCAGACATCGTTGAGGAGATGGATCCGGATGCAGCGGCCGACTTGCTCGCCGACCTGCCTGAAGAGCGAACAGAGCAGATTCTCGTCGAGATGGCGCCGGAGGCGAGCCAGGAGGTCGTCGAGCTCCTCGAGCATCGCGAGGAGACCGCCGCCGGGCGCATGACCACGGAGTTCCTCGCGCTGCCGGTTGCCGCCACGGTGGAAAATGCTATCGGTGTCATGCGCGAGTTCGAGGGCGGCATCGAGTCCGTAAATACGATCTACCTGGTCGATTCCCACGGCACCCTCGTCGGAGCCGTGCCGTTGGTCAACCTTGTTCTAGCGCTGCCGAATACGCCTCTGCTCTCGTTGCTTCAGGAACCTCTGGTGTCCGTTCACGAGGAGACCAATGAAAACGAGGTCGCGGAGAAATTCGATAAATACAATCTCATTACTCTGCCCGTTCTCGACAAAGAGAACAAACTTGTCGGCGTCATCACCTCTGACGACGTCATCACGATGTTGCGCGCCAAGCTGTAGCGGCGCTTTCTTAATCGCGCCCGCAACTTTGTATAATCATTCGTTCTCAAGGAGACTCCCCTTTTGCCCTTCGACGACCTCAGGCAATGGATTGCAGCGCTCGATCGCGCCGGCGAACTCAAGCGGATTCGGACCGAAGTTGATCCAGTCCTCGAAATTACAGAGATCACCGACCGGGTAAGCAAGTCGAAACATGGCAAACCTGGGGGCTCAGCGCTGCTGTTTGACAATGTCAAGGGCCATCCGGGATCGAAAGTTCTCATCAATCAGTTCGGCTCTGAACAGCGCATGAAGCTTGCTCTCGCCGTCAAGTCTTTCGACGAATTCGGAGAGCGCATGCGGATGTTCATGGACGTGAAATCGCCGCAAGGTTTTCTCGATAAACTCAAAATGCTTCCGTTGTTGACGGAAGCCGGAAAGTTTTTCCCGAAGACGGTCGCCTCAGGCCCGTGCAAAGAAGTCATCGAGCGGGACAAATTCTCGTTACTCGATTTTCCTATCCTGCAGTGCTGGCCACAAGACGCCGGGCGTTTTATCACGCTCCCTTGCGTGACCACGCGCGACCCGAAATCCGGCAAGCGCAATCTCGGAATGTATCGGCTGCAGGTCTTTGATGGGCGCACAACCGGCGCTCACTGGCAGAGGCAGAAAGTTGCGGCTGAACATTTTCGGCAGGCTCTGCGTGAGGCTCGAAGCAAAGGAAGTCCGCGGGCTTTATCCCTACCCGCAAATTCGGCAGTTGTCGATCTCATGGCGCGCACTTCCGGGGGACAAGTCCTTGCTGAGTCGGATCATCCTTCCGGAAAAATGGAAGTCGCGGTAGCAATCGGAACCGACCCCGCCGTCACTTTCTCTGCCATCGTTCCGGCTCCTCCCGATATTGAAGAATACGTAATCGCCGGCTTCCTTCGCTCCGCGCCGGTCGAACTTGTGAAATGCGAAACTGTCGATCTGGAAGTGCCCGCGACGAGCGAAATCGTTCTCGAAGGCTATGTCAACCTGGATGAACTCCGCACCGAAGGCCCGTTCGGCGACCACACCGGCTTTTACTCACTCGAGGCTCTTTATCCCGTCTTCCACATCACCTGCATTACGCACCGGAAAGATCCAATCTATGCCACTACCATTGTCGGCAAACCTCCGATGGAAGACGCCTACATGGGAAAAGCCGTGGAGCGGATTTTTCTTCCGATGATGAAGCTGACGATTCCAGAGTTGATCGACATCAATCTGCCGATTGAAGGCGTATTTCATAACCTGATGATTGTTTCGATCCGCAAATCCTACCCTGGCCAGGCACGGAAGGTGATGAATGCCATCTGGTCGCTTGGCCAGGCGATGTTTACAAAGTGCATCGTTGTCGTGGACGAAGATGTCGACGTGCAGGACCTTGCCGATGTGACTTTGAAAGTTTTTAATCACATCGATCCCGAGCGCGATATCCAATTCATGCTTGGACCGGTGGATTCGCTCGACCACGCGTCGCATCTGCCGAATTACGGATCGAAAATGGGCATCGACGCGACGCGCAAATGGCCAACGGAAGGTTTTACGCGGCCGTGGCCGGATGAAATCCTGATGGATGCGAAGACAAAAGCGTTGGTCGATAGCAAGTGGAAGGCGCTAGCCAAAGAACTGGGGATTGATTAGCGGCCTTAGGCCCTTCGGGTTTTCAACCCCGCCAAAGGAAAAAATCTTTTAAGTCGCCGAATCTCGACGCGCTTGGAGACCCGTTATTCCAAGCCGAGCTTCTGCCTGATTTCCGCAACAATGCGCTCAGGAGGCTGCGCGATATCGACGCGCGGCCCACTTTCCGGTTCTTCAAGATCGGCGAACTGGCTATCGAGAATCGCGCTATTCGCGAAATGGCCGTGGCGTTCGCGCAGGCGTTCAGCTATCAGTTCGCGTGTTCCTTCCAGGTAGACGAATTCAACGTTGGGCGCGGCATGAAGCTGGTCGCGATAACTGCGCTTAAGCGCCGAGCACGCGAGGACGGCATTTTC
>JASICF010000065.1 GCA_030044775.1 Candidatus Sulfotelmatobacter sp.
CGCTGGCCCTGCGCCTCAGCAAATAACACCGCGCCGGTCGGGTAGGCAGTCGTCAGAGCCGCCTGTTCCACCGCTTCCGCAATCGCGGCAGGTAGATTCCCAATAGTCTTATCTGAATCTTTACGAAGTCGATCGATGATGTGAGTGGCCATATCTCCTCCGGCTGACACCTGTACATCGGCAGCTTCCGTGCCAATCGTTTGGGAAGTCGATTAAACTTTAGCCATCGGTTGTAATGAATTGAAGGGAAACAGTTTACGGTGTCTATATTCTTGCGAAGGCGGGTCGGAAATCCCTCTGGATGGGCGTGATGTGCGTGATTTCACGCACGCAGACTGAGTGATCGCCATCACTGAAGGAATGTGACTCGAGATGAGCTCTAAAGAGATTTATGCCTAGCCGAGGGTTTGGTGAAGGGTGTTCAACAACGCGGTTCTTGTAAAAGGCTTTTCGAGCAGAATGCCATGCTTCAGGCGCTCGCTGGCTTCCATCAGCTCGCCGGTGTAGCCGGACATGTAAACCACTTTGAGCCCGGCATGAGAACGCGAGAGCCGCTCGGCCAGCTCCGGACCGCTCACGGCAGGCATCACTACATCAGTCAGAAGCAGGTCGATCTGGCCGGGATTCACCTCCGCCCATTCGAGCGCGGCTTTGCCATTGTTTGCCTCTACTACGCTGTATCCCCGTTCTTCAAGCAGCTTGCGCGTGAGGCCGCGCATGATATCGTCGTCTTCCACCAGCAGGATCCTGGCCACCCGCTTGGGCGCAACCACTTCCGCTTCCGCCGAAGTTGGGGAAGTGAGCTTATGCGCCGCCGAGGGCAGGTAAACCTTGAAGGTTGTTCCCCGGCCCGGTTCGCTGTAAACCCAGATGTGACCCCCGCTCTGCTGCGCGATCCCGTAGACCGTGGATAGGCCCAGGCCGGTTCCTTTTCCCGCTTCTTTGGTGGTGAAGAAAGGCTCGAAGATGCGGGAAAGCGTTGCTTTGTCCATGCCGCTGCCGCTGTCGCTTACCGCGAGCATCACATATCTCCCAGGCTTCAGAGGCCGATGCTGCTCCGCGAAGTGTTCGTCAAACTCGACCGAGTCGGTCTCGAGAATGAACCTTCCGCCCTTGGGCATGGCATCTCGCGCGTTGACTGCGAGATTCATCACGATCTGGTCGAGTTGGCTGGGATCAGCCTCCACGATGGCCGAGTTCGAGCGCGGCACAACCAGAATCTCCACGTCATCTCCCATGAGCGGACGCAAAAGCTTGGTGATGTCTTTCAGGCGATCGTTCAGGTCGAGAATGGTTGGCTTGACCACCTGCTTTCGGCTGAACGCCAGGAGTTGACGAGTGAGTGAAGCTGCTCGATCCGCCGCCTTCTTTATGTTCTCGACATAAGTCGCGGGTTCACTCGCTGGGTCGATGCGGTCGCGGAGAAACTCCGCGCAGGCGTTGATGATTCCGAGAACGTTGTTGAAATCGTGCGCAACCCCTCCTGCCAGGCGCCCGACGGCTTCCATCTTCTGCGACTGGCGAAGCTGATCTTCCGCCCGGCGCTGCTCCGTGATGTCGCGGGCAATTGCGGACGCGCCCACGATTTCACCATTCGTATCTCGCAAGGGAGAAACACTGATGGAGACGTTCAATCGCCGGCCGTCCTTGGTAATGCGTACCGATTCGTAATGCTCGATGGCTTGGCCCTGGGCAACTTTTCTCAGGATTTCCGGAATTTCCTCGGGGCGATCATCAGGCACAAGCATTCCGATATTTTTCCCGATCACCTCTTCCGCCGTATATCCATAAATCCGCTCGGCGCCGCGGTTCCAGCTCGTGACTGTGCCGTCGAGACCTTTAGCGAGAATTGCGTCCTCGGAGGAATCGATAATCGAGGCCAATCTCGCTCGGTACTCGCCGATTTGCTCGGCGGTTCTTCGAGTGAGTTCTTCGTGCGCTCTCCGCAACTCCTGCTCGATTCTCTTCCGGTCAGTTACATCCCGGATCGCGCTCAGAACGATCAATCCCCCATCGATGGAGACTGGGCTTAGGCTGATCTCCACCGGGAACTCGGAGCCGTTGCGCCGCCTGCCGTGGAGTTCCAGGCCGGCTCCCATGCGCCGTGTCTTGGGGTGGGCGGCGAAGCCGTCGCGATGCGCCGTGTGCTCGCCTCGAAATCGCTCCGGCACGAGGACTTCGATTTTCTTGCCGATTAACTCGCTTCGCTTGTATCCGAATAGCTCCTCCACCTGCGAGTTCACTTGAAGAATAAAGCCTTTGCTGTCGACGGCCAGCAGGGCATCGGGAAGAGTTTCCAGAAAATCGCTGGAGAGGAGAATCTCGCTTACTGTGCCCGCCGCAATGGCTGGAGGGGTATCCCGATCAACCGAGCGTCTGGGCATAAGGCAGGCCGGACTCAGCGGCGATTCTATTTCAGGCGAACTCGCCTGTAAAGCGCGCTGCAACCATGCGATCCCCGCAATTGGACATCTGCTAAGAAGCTGAAGACGACCAATCGCCATTGTGATCTGCGTCACCATCCGCCGTGATGCAGAATGCTGCCCCTCTCGCCTGTGGCCTTTAACCTGAATCTGGGTGACGAGCCGGGTTGGCACTGCTACGAAGCAAGTCATGAATATAATGACCGCGAAAAATGGGGAACGAAGCATGGGAACTGAACTTTCAAGCGAAACAACCGCGCCATCATCATTGTCGGCAACATCCTGGCCGGCGACGCAGGTTTTCCTCATGGCGGCAGTTTGCCTCCTGTTAGGTGTTGCCATCGGCTATCTCTTCAAGGGTTCGCAATCACCGGCAATTCCGGCGCCAACTGCCGCCGCAATGCAATTGCCTGCTGAGGCTGCCGCTCCGCCGCAAGCCTCCGTGCAAACTGCGGCGAACACTCCAGCGCCCCGTTCAACTGCGCCCGCGCCCGGCGTGCCTGCCATGCGGCAAATGCCAACGCTGGATGACATGAGAAAAATGGCAGACACCAAGGCGCAGCCGCTGCTCGCTAAATTAAAGGCCGACCCGAAGAACTCCAAGCTGCTCGTGCAGGTCGCCGGTATTTACGAGAGCACGCACCAGTTCAAAGACGCGGCCGGCTATTACAACAAGGCTCTGCAGATCACTCCCAAGGATGTCGTGGTTCGTACCGAAATGGCCTCGTGTCTTTACTACAGCGGCGATGTTGAGGGCTCGATCATCCAGCTTCAGCAGGCGCTGCAGTACGATCCCAAAAATGCCAACTCTCTCTTCAACCTGGGCATGATCAAGTTGCAAGGCAAACAAGACGCTCAGGGCGCGCTGGACGCCTGGCGCGAGCTGCTGAAATCAAATCCTGACCTGGACGCCAACCACAAAGCCACGGTCGAGAAGCTCATCGCCGATCTGGAGAAGAAGAGCAAGAGCTAGGTGCGGATACGAACGCCGGGTCATGCGCGACCCCGTTTTTGCGCTTGTGCTATTTCCCGCGAATGCGCAA
>JASICF010000066.1 GCA_030044775.1 Candidatus Sulfotelmatobacter sp.
AGCGCCTGCACAACGTCGAGCATTCGCTTGAGCACGTCGTCAAATTGTTTTGGGATCGCAGTGCCGTTTTCACCCGCGAGAATTCGTGCATGGAGAAAGAAATCGAGCGCGTATACGTGGTAGTAAAGGGCTTGCTCGAAGTAAACGCCGTCGGGCCTCACCTGCCGCTCGGATTCCCGCAGAAGAATCTTCCAACCCAAATCTCGCCAGCGCCGCGAAGCTGGAATCTCCGGGCACAAGATCCCAATGAAAAAAAGCGCAACTGCCTCGCCCAGGAGATGTGTGTTGGGCGAGAAATATGTCGATAAGTAACGCTCGATATGTCGCCCGTTCAAGTGGAGTCCCAGGCTAAGATCGGTCCGAAAGGTCTCCGGAATCTCCGCGCAGTCGCCGAGCAGACTGCGTACCCAAAGCCAGGAGAGGCTGCGAAACCCGACTTCGAGGGTGCTGGCCCAATTGATGCCCAGCGGATATGGATTGGCCTTCTGCCACGAACACCACTGCGTTGTTAGTTCGTTGACATACTTCGGGTTGCAGGTTAGAACCCAGGCTTTTGCCAGCGTGACGAGATGCTGATGACGGTTCAGTTCCCAAACGAGTTTGTGGTCGCCGACTGCATCGAAGTCGAGACAATTGATTTTGAACCATGGGAGTCGACGTACATCCTGCTTGCCCTGAGAAAAATGCCAGTCGACTTCCTCTCCAAAGCTGATCTTTTCGCATCCCAGGAGACGAAATTCATGGCGGCAAATGTCGTCGGCTTCCCGGACAATCGCCTCCACTTCGTCTGGGAGATGACTGCGCAATAGCCCGGCGCGATTGCGGATTTGATCGGTGCTGAAAAAAAACTTCGGGTCAGCCAACTTCGCGCGCTTCGTGGAAGCTTTTCCCAATCGAGGCGAAGGATATGCGACTCCCGAGCGGTACAGAGACAAGTCAACGCGTTTGGAGAGTTCCTGCCGAAATCGAGTGGCCACCTCATTCCAGTTCATTTGCCTCAGGCGCTTCCATTTTGTGCGAGGGAAAGTGGCCACAACTCATGTTACCTTGCCGACGCCCCTCGAGCGCGTCTGAATGGTCTCGGGGATGACGCGCGGTGACGAGCCAGACCTTCAACCTCTTCAGATCGAAAGGCTTTGTCACGCCGACGACTGAAGTGACTTCGGTGTATCGCGCGCTGTGCGGTCCCATCCGCCGGTTGCTATATTGGAGTTCTAGAATTGCTAATTGGCCGGGGAGCGTTCCCGCGCGCAAGATTTTCTTAGCAGAGGTCTCACGAGTGAGTTCGATCAGCGTCTTCGGTTTGGGATACGTAGGCTCGGTATCGGCTGCGTGTTTCGCTTCCATGGGACATCGTGTGACCGGCGTGGACGTGAATCCAGCAAAAGTGGAAATGATGCAAAGCGGGCGGAGCCCCATCATCGAAGCCCGCATGAATGAACTCGTTGCCGAAGGCAACAAAGCGTGCCGGCTTCACGCCACGGTTGACTCCGTTGCGGCGGTGCTCGACTCCGACATATCGTTTGTTTGTGTTGGCACGCCAAGCTTGCGGAATGGCAAGCTGGATTTGAGCCACATCGAGAAGGTAGCGCACGAGATCGGCGCCGCGCTGAGAAAGAAAAAGAGTCGTCACACGTTCGTTTTGCGCAGCACTGTGCTGCCGGGGACAACCGAAACCCTGGTCATTCCCGTTCTTGAAAGCGAAAGTGGCAAGCGGGCGGGCCGCGATTTCAGCGTCGCTTACAATCCCGAATTCATGAGGGAAGGAAGCGCGGTTGCAGATTTCCTTCAGCCTCCCTACACGATCTTCGGAGCGCGCGATGCCGCCCAACTTGCGCCCTTGCGCGAACTTTATGGCAAAACCCCCGGCAAGGTATTTGAGACGAACATCGCCGTAGCGGAAATGGTGAAGTACTTTTCGAACGCTTTCCATGCTGTCAAAGTTACGTTTGCCAACGAACTCGGAACTCTATGCAAACAGCTCGGCGTTGATACAGAAGCTGTAACGGAAATTTTCACGTCGGATACGCGGTTGAATATCTCGCCCGCATATCTTTCTCCGGGCTTTGCGTTTGGAGGGTCCTGTCTACCCAAAGACTTGCGCGCGTTGGCATACAAAGCGAAGGAACTTGACCTTAAGCTGCCCATGCTGGAATCGTTGATGCCGAGCAACTCCGGCCACATTGACCGCGCTGTAGAAGCCGTGATGCGCACAAACAAAAGAAAAATCGCCCAGCTCGGATTAAGCTTCAAGGCAGGCACGGACGATTTGCGGGAAAGCCCTCAGGTGCAACTCGTAAAACGCCTGCTGGGTGAAGGATATGAAGTAAAGGTCTGGGATCGGGATGTCAGTCTTGGCCGGCTCGCCGGCTCCAACCGCCAGTACATTGAAGAAGTCATTCCACACATTGGATCGTTGCTGTCATCCGATCTTGAGGCCGTGTTGCAATGGGGTGAAGTTGTAATCGTAGGCAACAAATCAGTAACCAAGGACGATCTCGAGAGGCGGCTGCGCAAAGATCAACTCGTGATTGACCTTGTCAACCTCGACAAATCTCATCGAGCAAATGAAGCGTCGCCCTACGAAGGAATCTGCTGGTAGCCGAAGCAGCCATTTCGAACCACACGGAGCTGCGTTTCTTCGATCTTTACTCGCCAATGCTGTATTCATTCCTGGGCGCGAGATAGAACATCCTGCAGAGTCCGGGCAAAAATCTGCGCAATTCTTGGCCAACCATACTTCTCTTGCACTAGCCTGCGTGCGGCGCTGCCGATGCGCGTCCTCTCGGTGGAATTTCGCAGCAACGATACAACCCGATCGGCGAAATCCTGAGCGGTGTCGGCCAGAAAAATATTCTCGCCGGATTCCACCGGCAGTCCCTCGGCTCCAACCGAGGTGGAAACAACCGGCTTGGCCATGGCCATGGCCTCAAAAATTTTCAGACGTGTGCCTCCTCCAATCCTCAATGGCACAATGCACACGGATCCGCACGCAAGATGCGGTCGAATGTCTTCTACCCAACCTGTGAGGGTCACATCTTTGTCTCTTTCGGCGCGAGCCTGCAGTTTGCGGGAAGGCTTTCGGCCCACTATTTCGAGAGTTGCATCGGGGCATTGTTTTTTTACCAAAGGGAAAATTTCGTCAAGAAAATAAACCATGGCGTCTTCATTGGGAAGCCAGTCCATGGACCCCGTGAACACTATCGAATTGGGTTTCTCCTCGATCGCCAGAAGTTGAAAGTACTCAATGTCAACGCCCGTGGGAATGACGGTTAGCCTCGCCGGATCAATGATGCCGGCGAACACATTTCGGTCAGCTTCGGAAACTGTGAGTACGTGATTGGCCAGATGCAGATATCTGCGCTCTGCGCTTTCCATTTTTTTCCATTCCAGCCAGGAAACAGCTTTCCATGCGGGATTCGCGGCAACTTCATAGTGCCGACGCCAGATGGTCGCCTCGACATTGTGAGTGAACAAAACCTTCGGAACAGGCGACGACCACGGAATCGCGCCCGCGGCCGCCATGAAATCGCAGACGATAACGTCATACTTTTCGTGATCGATCAGTGCTCGCACTTGTCGCCGGACTTCGGGCAAACAGAATTTCGTGATGCCGTACGGTTGCGGCGAAAGCAAATGCATGCCGTAGTTAAGAATCTCGGCTGAGCTTTTCGCTATCGGAAGTTCCAGCGGCAGGCAGACGACATGCTCAAAAATGCTCTTTAAGTCCTTATGCTGATCATGATTGTCTGCGGCGTAGAACGAAAAAAAAGTTACAGCGTGCTGGCGCGCGAGTTCGCGAAGAATGTTATAGCTGCGGATCTTCCCGCCGGTATCGGGGGGAACCAGTCCGCCAGCCTTTACCCACAGTATTTTCATCCGGGGATACGGTCAAAATCTATTCCGCGCCGGCCGTTGCCGCCTGGATTGCATCGACGTCTGCTCCAAGATCTTTGCCATCGGTGCCTTTATTTTTATACGGGCTCGAAGGCTGCAGGCGATAGTCGCCGCCGTTGCCGCCATTGTAATTGGCAAATTTCACCGCTCGGGCCGACTTGGGAAAATAGTTGTTAACAGGCCAGTTTCCCGGTCCGTAAGCCGGGGGTGGATCAAGAATCACGTTCGCCGCCATCGTAGAGCCTGCAAAGCAGGATTGAAATGTGGTTCGGGGATCGTCATGAAAGGCGCAGTTCGCGGGGCCGCCGCCTGTGGACCAGACCGGATTGGCCCCTGCGGTCACAATGCTGTTCGTAAAGATGAAATTATTGATTGGTCCGCTCGTCGCTACGAAATCTCCAATGACAAACAGGCCGTGCGCTGGAAAAGCAGTGATGTGATCGATCTTCACATTTTGAAGCAGAGGCGCACCAGGATTCACTGAGATTTGCGCGAGTTCCCCCGTGCCATCGTATTTGGGGCCGTCGAGATCGTCAATTACGATGTCGTGAATGCTGTAGCGCTGGCCATCGACCGCCGCTCCGGAACCTGACGGAGCATTGGCAATTTGCAAGCCGGAACCCACGTGACGGATGTAGTTGTTTCGCATAGTCACATCCGTAACTTGGCAGGGCGGGCAGCCGCCAGGGTTTCTCGGCGTCAGCACGATTCCAAAACCGGCCTGTGTGAAACCGCCCCACGTATTCTCCATGATGTTGCCTTCGAGAAGCACACGTTGCGCGTTCTTCAGCTCGAAAAGATTTTTTACGATAAACGGATTCCCATCCTTTCCTCCGACGTATCCCGGTTGGCCCTTCATCCATGTAGAGGGCTTGAACATGTGGTTGTGGCGAACTTCAATATCTTGCGGAGTTGCACTACCGCGGCCGCCGCCGAACATGATGTTCTCACCCGCGGCTTCGAGAAAATTATTCACAATCTTGTAAGGCCCCATTGGGCCATCCCCAATGCCTCCCGCGATGGTCTGCGAATCGCCGCACGTTCCGGTCTTCGCGACACAATGGAAGTCGGAAAAGAAGGAATCGATGATCGCAACGTGGCGGCTTTGCCCCAGCAGAATGCCCCGGGTCACTTCGCCCTGCGCTGTGCCGTGCATCCACACGCGATCGAAGATGATGTGGTCGGCGGGACCGAGGAATTCAACAAGATTGTGAAAGTTACCACCAGCAGTGATTTCCAGGCCGATCAGCCGATAGTGGTTCGCTCCGGGAGAGAACAGAAGCAGACCTGATCCGCCGCTTCCGCCGAACTCGATTTTTGGCAGAACATCGGCACTCGACGCGCAAATCCATGGTGGCCTTCCCGGCAGCGATGTCACTCCCGCATAGCACGGCGTCATTCGAGTATGTTCCGGCGGTAGCGCAGAATCGGGTGCGTCGGTTCGCAAGATGATCCAATGCGCATCGTCACAGTTCTTTGCCGGCAGAACGATGTTTCCCGAAAAAACCGCACTGGCCTGCAGCCGGATCGTGTCGCCGCAAGAAGATTTCGCCAAGGCTTCATTGAGGTCCTGGATGCTATGAACGATCCAAGCTTTTCCAGACGCTGGAGAATCTTTCAGATCGCTTTCGACATATTCTCTCGGCAGCTCGGCGGGGCCGTCGAACTTTCTTTCAGCGCCGGCTTTTGAGTTCTGAGTTGATGCGGTCGGACAGAGAGAAAACGCGAGAGCGAGTAGCAGTGATAAACAATGGGACTCAGCCGCTCGCCGGCTGCGAAACCTCATCTTTGCGAACCTGCCTTCACCTATGCGAACCACAACACTGCCGGCAATCGACAACCTGCCCCGAAAATGCCGGTTGCTAACAGAACCAGAGAAAAGTCTAGCAGAGTGCACCGGCTTCATTGAATTGCAGCCCGGCCGACAAATACCGCCCTCTATTCGACGCCGGCGATTGCCGAATCTAGTGCAACAATGTCGGCCCCAAGGTCCATGCCATCGGTGCCCTTATTCTTGTAGGGGCTCGATGGAAGCAATTCGTAGTCCCCGCCGTTTCCCCCGTTGTAGTTGAC